>JAEZNF010000137.1 GCA_023441845.1 Bacillota bacterium
CCGAGAAGGCACTGGTTTTTGAATATAACGAAAGAAAAGGTATGGCGGATATTTTTCTTGACATTGTTGATGAGAATGCGGCTATTCGAGAAATTAATGTCCGTAAGAACAGGATTTTCAGAGAGATGAACAGGGATTTCATTATTAAAACCGTTCTTATCGCCCTATTTGTGCTCTATTCAATGACAAGCAGCGATTTAAGGCATTTTATGCTCTTTACCGACATGGGAAGAGCAGTTAACGCTTTTATGATTATTACTGTTTGTCTCACATTTGCAAGATGCCAGGCACTCCAGAGAGACATAAGCTTAAGAAAGGAAGGTGACAGGTAAAAATGGTTCTTATTATGAAATTTGCAGCCCTGGCCGCAACAATTTATCTTACTGTTACAACGGTATTTTCTGTTATAAAGCCTGTCAGCCGGAAACGTAAAAAAATAACCAGGGATTTTTTAATTAAAGAAAAAAAGCGTGTGCAAACGGAAAAGCTATATTACTTTAAGGACGTAATTCTTCGCAGATTCACAAGCAGTATGCTTCTGGGGGAACTGAAGAAGGAAGAATACAGGAAAATGATAAAAAGGCTTGATTTGAAAATAACGCCTGAAGAATTAAGGGCTAAACAAATTGTACTTGCTATTCTTACTTTTTTAGCCGCTCTTTTAGTCATGAAAATATCAACATTATTTGGGATATTGTCTCTTTTAGGACCGGTGTTGGCCTGGATGTATCCTGTAGACGAACTTGAAAGGAAGATAGACCGAAAAAATAAAAACATAATGTATGATTTCCCTGCCTTTTACAGCATGCTTTATTATCAGTATGCCAGGTCTGTTAATATTTATCTTGGTGACGTAGTAAAGGATTTTTTGCCGAATGCAAATGAAGATATGTCCGAAGAACTGGGTATCTTTTTGGACAATATCGAATATGGTGAAGAATATGCGTTAAAACAGCTAAAAAAGAGGGTCCCGCTTAGGCATGTAATAAAGTTCAGTGATATTATGCAAACCAGATTGAACGGATATGATAATACCTCACAGATGGCATACCTGAAAAATGAACTTCATGATCTTAGAATTCAGACTCTGGAGAACGAGTTGAAGCTGAGGGAAAGAAAAAATGTGAAGGTACAGTTTATATTAATTATTGTGCTGGCTGTTTATGTCGTGATTTACTTCTATTACCAGTTTGTTGATGCATTTAAAATGTTCAGTTAAGTATCCGGGTGAAATGAATAATTATGTCGGTTATACAAGTAAATCGTTGAATTAGAGGCATTATTGATATTATTGCTTGGTATATTGACATAAATTCATTAATAAATGTATTTATGGGAGGAATAACAATGAAAAAAACATTCTCATACCAAAAAGGTATCACCTTGTACTGCTTAAAAAGCAATACATTACGTCTTATAAAAAGTGAAGGCGGATTTGCAATAAAAGATATTGCTATAGCGCTAGGCTCAGTAATAATAGTTGGCGTATTTATCGGGATTTTCAGGAATCAGGCCGGGGACATTTTTGGTTATGTTTGGAATGCCATCAAGTCGTTTATAGAAAACAACATAAAATAATTAATACAAAGTAGGTTATACTTCGGTTAGTACGTTATGAATTAATTTAATTAGCTTGATTAATTTTAAGGTAAAATCTTTGTCCGGTATAACTCATTTATTGCGGCAAAGTTTTTATTTTTACCTTATGCTTTTTGTTAAGTAATTTACCTGTAAATAAAGTTACTTTGTTGTGTTTAAATTTAAAGTGTTATCCTGGGAGGATTACATATGAAAGGTGTTGCAAATTCTCTGCTTGCTGTTATATTGGTATCGTTTTTCATGCTGTCATTTACTAATTTCCTCATGTTTTTTCCGTGGTACCTGACTTTGGTTTACAAGACCTTCAATATCGCCACTGAAGCTTCAACTGTTAATTATGTCCAGGCATGCATGGTTGACGATGCAATTACAGATCTTAGCTCCAGACCGATTTTCACGGATGATGTCAATGTTTATATGAATGACACCTTAATAAGCAGGAACACGAATAATGAGTCTCTACGTTTACAGAGAGGTCAAAAATTTTCTGTGAAAACAAGCGCAAAGTTCCCGTTTATTGTGAAGATTTTCGGAAGAGAGTTTAAGAGGGAAGTTGATATTAATTTTAGTATTCCGGCAACGGGTATACAGTATTATAAGGATTTGGACCCTTACAGCAGGTAGTTTTTATTAGCGGACCCGAGACTTTTATTCATAGAATGGAGGTCAACTGTGAAATTTATAGCATACTTGCTTGTGGCGGTTGTTTTTATATCCGCCATGATAATGCCAATTACAGAGCTCTTAAGCGCATTTTCCGATATGTGCAAAATTGATGCTGCCGTGCATTCTTCCATGCGTGCCGCAATAAAGGAGTCTGAAAACGAGGACGAGACCCGAAATGTAGAATCGGTAATTATCCAGGATAAGTTTGAAAAAGTGTTTAGGGACAGTTTTTGCTCGGCCCTCAATCTTAAAACTGTTGACAGCAGGAATTTTACATCGGTAGACGGGAAGTACAACGATTTTAGTGTTAAGTATTTTACTTTTAATAAAAATAAGTGTACAGTAGAGGTCAAAACACCATACAAGTTCAAAAGCGGGCTGTTTAACCGATATTTAAAGGACTTGAACAGTGCAGGGGATTTAAGGGTTAAAAAGACTATAACCTTTATAATTGAAAATTAGTTTAAAAAGCAGATATAAAGGAAGGTGTTAAATTGACTAAAATCGAGGCTTGTGCTGTTACCCACAAAGGGCTTGTACGAACCAATAATGAGGATAATTACTATTTGAACGGAGAACTTTTGGACGAGGATAAGGCCGATAATTACATACAGTCTTATGTATCAAAAGACGGCCCGGAGCATATTTTCGCAGTGTGTGACGGAATGGGCGGGCAGGCATCGGGTGAAAAGGCTTCACATACAGCAGTTAAGCTTCTTAAAAAAATTCACAGTTGGATAGCTGAAAACAATGATAAAAAGGATATGGAAGTTCTTATTAAGTGGCTTAATAATTACGTATTGAAGACTAATGAGTACATATTCAACATGTCTTTGGAATCGGGCAGCAGAATGGGTACTACATTTGCGTGTTTGCTGGTATATAAGAAAAAGGCGGTTGTGCTCAACCTGGGTGACAGCAGGGTGTACATCATAAGGAATGGAGAACTGAAACAACTTTCCTGCGATCATACCGAGGCTGAAAGGCTTATCAGGCTGGGAATCCTTACAAGGGAGTCGGCAAAAAATCATAAAAGCAAAAACCTTTTATCACGTCACTTCGGTATATCTCCGGAAGAAGGGATTATTGAAGCTGAGATATCCGATATTATAGACCTCGAGCCGGGAGACCTGTTTCTCATATGTAGTGACGGATTGACAAACATGCTTGAGGATAGCCATATAAAAGAAATTATCGTCAATAAGAACGGTTTGAGTCATGCATGTGATGAACTGGTCGAAGAGGCCCTGAAAAAGGGCGGCATGGACAATATAACTTCTTTGTTGGTTAGCATTGAATCTGTTGAGAATAATTAACGGGGGGCTTTTTGTGAGCGTAGATGCGAAGGATTATGTAAAAAAGTATGAGCCCTTATGGGGAGGATGGTATGTCCAGGAATTCGTTGGAGAAGGAAGCTTTGGTAAAGTCTACAAAATTACCAAGGGAGACTGGGGTTATACCTATGAATCTGCTTTAAAAATTATGTCTGTGCCGACAAAGGAACAGTACCGTGAAGTAGCGGCCGCCATGGATGCCAATGAAAAAACACTTATGAATTACTTTGAGGACTCTGTTAAGAATATTGTAAATGAGATAAGGGTTTTGTACTCCTTAAAAGGAAACAGTAATATTGTAGGCTATGAAGACCATATGGTGATGAAAAGGGATGATCCGGCCGGATGGGATATCTTAATCCGCATGGAATATGTCAAGCCTCTTTCCAAATATTTAGTGGAAAATTCCATTTCAAAAAAAGATGTTATCAGAATCGGAATTGATATTTGCTCTGCTCTTGAGGTCTGCTCGCAAAGAGGCATAATTCACAGGGATATCAAGGATGAAAATATCTTTGTTTCCGAATATGACAGCTTCAAGCTTGGAGACTTCGGAATATCAAGGGAGTTATCCAGAAGCGGAAGGGCTGCTTCCATGAAAGGAACTCCTATTTATATGGCGCCGGAAGTTCTTAAAAGTGATAAATACGATAAAAGGGCAGACTTGTATTCATTAGGAATCGTTTTGTACAGGCTTTTAAACTGTGGAAGAATACCTTTGCTTCCTCCATATCCTGAGGAAATAAGGTATAAGGACAGTGAGGCGGCTCTTGACAGAAGGATTTCGGGGGAAGCTCTTCCGCTTCCGCTGGAATCAGGACAGGAGCTTGGAACTGTTATATTAAAAGCGTGCAGCTATAATCCGGAAGACAGATACAAGACGGCACATGAAATGAAGGCGCAGCTTAATAAAGTTCTTGGCAGCATGGTTGAAGAAGAAAAGAATTATGTCCTTAATTTACCGGGTTTCCGTAAAAAAAACAGCGGCATGGAAAAGAAGAGCGCTGTTATGGCGATTCAGGATACGGTTATACTGGACGATGTGAAGGAAGAGGAAAACAATCAAAAAGCTCTATCCGTGTTTGCTCAATCCAACAAGGAGGAAGCCGGTATTGAACATGAGCAAAGAGGCTCTAATAAGGCATCGGATGAGCTCAATGATGAAAACAGGCCTGAATTGATATTTGGTATGGATACGGAAATATTAGAGGAACCGAATTTTGAACAGGCCGGAACGAAGACGGAAAAACCTGTCCATAAGGCAGCTGAATTGGATTGTGAGACCACTGAAGAATTAATGAAACCGGAAAACAAAAGAATATCTGATGATCAAATGGAGGAAAGAGGAGCATTAAACGGCGCTGTCAGTATTTTCAGTGAAAGGTTTAAAAAAAGTAAACAGGTTAATTCAAAGGGCAACTCGTCAGGCAACATTATAAACGGTGGTATTATTGCTGCTGGGGATTATTGGATTTATTATTCAAATATTTCTTCGGGAAACAGCTTGTGCAGGATGAAGCATGACGGAAGCGGAAAAACCGGGATTGTTGACGACGAAGCATGGTATATTAATATATCCGGAAACTGGATATATTTTAGCAATGCAAGCGATGATGAGTCTATATATAAGATAGACCTGAACGGAAATAACATGACAAAG
>JAEZNF010000176.1 GCA_023441845.1 Bacillota bacterium
ACAAAGGGCACCGGCCAATATGAATGCAAACATAATATTAATTATTTTACTTGTAAGCATTTTATGGTTTAAAAACCGGTAAAACATATATATGATTATAATCATAAGGCTTCCTAAAGCTATGTGAGCCCATTTACCCACACCAAGCTGCATCATGGAATTAATCCAGGAGTAATCACTGTTAAACACAGGTTTAAAGTATAATACCGGTGGAAGAATCGGAGCGGACTTATACAAAAAACAGCAATAAATTATCACTTTAATTGACTGTTCTATCAATATTAAAAGCAGTACTATCGAAAACACCCTTTTATATTTCAGTATTATCCTGAACCACCACCTTTTTCATCTGGCACCTATTATATCCTATATAAAAATTTTTTACAATAACATCAAAAATGAATCCGCCAGCGCTTAATAATTGATTATTAAATTGCATTTTTCTCGTAAATCATAATTGACGCAGTTGCCAAAAAATAATACAACAAAAATAATTATAAGTATTATATTTATTTATATGATCTAACTGATAACGGAATGTAATCAAATTTAATCCAAACTTCTTCAAGGAGGGGGATCGACATGAAAAAATTAATCAAATCAGCCAAATTACTGCTGGCTTTTACCTTAATGTTCATTTTTTCAATTGCCAGCACTGCTGCGAGTTTTGCACTTATGCCCAAGGAGCCTTATTTGCCCCAGGACAAGTTCATTTTCATCGACACTCATATTCACACGGAAGGTATTGGTGAGGTTGGAGGAGGAATGATGATTGATTTCCCTACATATTCCTATTCATCTGAAACAAAAACCCTGAGAACCCATACAGAAATTTCCGACTTCGGCCCGGAAACAAAAGTAATTATAGGTTCAGGCAGAAGTCTCAGCGGTACTGCAGGCGGAGGCGCTGCTACAGGATTAAGAGCATACAGCAGTTTTTCCTCACCTGATGTTTTTAATATTGACTCCAGCTTTTCAGTCCGGTTTCTTATGAACGGAGAATATAGGGTTGTCCCCGTGGGAGAGAAATGGACCGAAACAGTTGAAACAAAACCCGCATTTGGAGACGGTAAACTGATTATTACTTATACAATTAAAAACTATGGGGTACTTGATAAGGCAAACTTCCTTCAACCGGTACTTCAACAAATCATCCTCTTCCTATACAGCGCCCGTAATAGCTAACTTAAACTATATCTCTATAAAAAAGAATGATACTACAGATATAGTTTTAAAAGAAGGCGGGTTTATCGGCCTGACATGGGAAATATTCTATAAGTGATGAAAGTATTATTAAGTTTCATTCTAAAGTAACAGGCAATATTCCGTATCCCGATGCATATGGAGAAAGCAAATGGGTTTTCAAAGCAATTTCGGCAGGAGAAGCATATATATTGTTTACGCCTTCTTACGGATACACTTTTGAAAAATACCTCATCACAGTTACCGACAGCACTGAGCTATAGATATGCTGTAATGAATAATGAATTTAAAAGGGATATCAAGCATTTAATAAAAGCCTCAGGGGCATCAAGTCCCTGAGGCTTTTGCCGAATTTCTCTTTGAGAAATGGCCACTAATAAAAAGAAAAGCCAGGACATTGATATGCTTTTCTTTTTATTAGTGGCCATTTAATCTGGTAGCTGTTTGTTTTGTCTATGCTTAACCGAATGTATACTGCATTCATCCGTAAAAACACATATTCTTTAACTGTGAAGCTTCTGTTTCACTGTCCTGCGAACTGATTACCCAATATTTCCGATAAATGGGATATTATATCTCTGTCATTGCCAACATAAAGGACTATAATATTACCCTTCTTGTAAAAATGCGGCGCTTTAGTCCAGCTTACTTTTTTTGAATTAATCCCGGAATACGTACATCCGCCGGAATCAATCCTGCCGGCGTCTTCTTCCATACTCTCATTATTATCATACCGGTAAATATCGATTGCCTCGCTGCCAATTATCATCCTTTTCCTTACCGTAGGCAGGAAATCCTGCTCTGCATCCTTAATTTCAAACTTGTAACCCCTATCCTTCATTTCAAGCTTAAACTGTGTTGTGTCAAAGACACCATCCTTCTTATTATAGCTCGGCTTGTGATAAAAAACTTTAAATGCTAATAATGCTAAAAACAAAACTAAAACTACTATAATTACTTTTTTGTGTTTATCAAACATACTAGCCTCCTTAACCACACCAGCATTTCCCTCATATAATAGTGGTTTTCTTTTGCAAAATATCCGAATGGGTTGCTTCCGGAACAGTATTATTATGATATTTTGTTGAGCCGTTCAGTGCATATTAGTGTCAGTACTGCAAAAAAGAGAATACCAAAAGGTATTACTTCAAGTGAAATCCGTCCTGCCAGCAGCCCTATCAGTGGGATAATAGCTACACCGCTTAAATAGGCCATCCCGACTTGATAGCCCGTTATTATTCCGGACAGGGAATCGCCAAACCGGCGAGGCGTTTCATGCACCATGCAAGGAAACACAGGTGCACATCCCAGACCAATCAGTATTATTCCGGGTAGAATAAAAGCCTTTATTGGAAGTATCAGTATGAACGTCCCCGCAATAGCAACCATAAGCCCAGCCCGAATCATCTTACTGTTTGTAAATTTAACTGTGAGGAACCCGGATACAAAACGGCCTGCCA
>JAEZNF010000643.1 GCA_023441845.1 Bacillota bacterium
GTGTTAAGGCTATTTTTACAGACCCTGAGATTACTTCCAGAATGGGGTCCAAAGGCTTTAAATTTTCTTCTGCCAATTCCATCAACTGGGGCAGACTGGTTCCGCAAATTGTTTACTACTTTTCTGTATATGCCGATATTGTTAAAAACGGCGAAATAAAGTTTGGAGACAAGGTTAATTTTGTAGTACCTACAGGTAACTTCGGTAATATCCTTGCTGCATATTACGCAATGGAGATGGGACTTCCGGTTAATAGGCTGATATGTGCATCAAATGAGAACAACATACTGACTGATTTTATAAATACCGGTGTGTATGACAGGAGAAGAGAGTTTAAAAAGACCATGTCACCTTCTATGGATATTCTGATTTCCAGTAACCTGGAGAGGCTTCTTTTTGAAATTACAGGTCATGACTCATGGCTTATAGGACAATGGATGAATATGCTTGCTCAAGATGGTATTTACACGGTAGATTCAGATACAAAGAAGAAAATTTCCAAGCTGTTCTGGGCAGGATATACCAGCGAAGCTGATACCTTGAAAACTATTGAGTGCATATATAAGGAGTATGACTATGTAGTTGATACTCATACTGCTGTCGGCATTGATGTATACGATAAGTATGTAATATCTACAGGTGATATGACTCATTCAATTATTGCTTCTACTGCAAGTCCGTTTAAATTTAATGAAAGTGTGGTTAAAGCTATATTCGGAGAAGATTTTGCAGCAGGAAAGAGTGAATTTGAGCTTTTGGATATATTGGCTAAAGAGTGCGGACTTACTATACCCAATGGGCTTAAAGGTTTAAATAATAAAGAGGTAAAGCATAAGACTGTTTGCGCTAAAGAAGATATGAAGAGTCAGGTTGAAAATATACTCAAAATATAAACAAAATATGTGCCGGAATAATGAATTCTGGTTGTATATAAACTTTAATTAAATAAACGGTAACTAGTACTTTGTGAAATATTCACTTTAATTAAAGGATTTACAAATGTAATTCCTCTGTTCTAAGGCCTGCTTTTCTATAACTTTTAGACTTTACAAGCCACAGTAAAGGGATGCCATTATAGGCATCCCTTTTAAATAGCTGCCATGACTTTTATTTACTGGAGGTATGGCTGATTATCGGTTTTTATGCTTAACAATTCAGGTTTCATTTCGATTGGCGCTACATCAACGAAAACGATCTCTCTGTTTGACACTGATTTTAATATGTCAAATACCATTTTTACATCACCGAACTCAATTTCAGGAGTAACTGAAATTTGCTCAGTACCGTTTAATGCATTGTAAAAATTCATCAGTTCGTTGTAATAACCCATCTCGGGAGTGTATTCAACCTGTTCTGAGGTTCCGTTATAATAAGCAATATTTATAATGCCGCAGGTTTTTTCCTCTAGGTATATTTCTCCTTTTGTACCGAAGATCCTGAATCCGACTAATGGCCTTTGAGGCTCCATACCTGAGGGAAAATAAGTAAAATAGCCTGTTACGCCGCTTTTAAACAGTAAATTTGTATTTACAGACTTGTACGGGTTAAAGTCTTCCTTCTGAGGCTTTCCAAAGGCCTGAACACACTCTACTGCTCCAAAAATATGTCGGAGAGCTGCAATATCATGAAGTGCAGCATCAAGGAAAGCTCCACCGGGAAATTCAGGATGCTGTCTCCATTCTGTCCCTGCGTAAGTATCCTTATCCATTTCGCAGGGAAAGCAGTTGATATTGTTCCGTATAAAATATATTACATCACCGATTTTGCCCTGATTAATGATATCTCTTATCTTATTGTTTTCCTCATTGTACCTGTAGTTTTCAGCAATCATGATTTTGATATTATAATTCCGGGTAAGCTCCAGGTATTTCCTTGCTTCTCCTAAATTCGGTGCGAGAGGCTTTTCGCATATAAAATCCATGCCTGCCTTTGCAACATCCTCAGATACCTTATAATTCAATTCAATAGGCACTAATATATCTACTGCATCGATATCGTCTCTTTTGAGCATTTCATTATAATCCTGGTATACATTCTTTATATCAAGGTTTATCTTATGGGCAAATGCTTCAGCATCACTTTTTGTTCTGTTTGCTAGTGCTACTATTTCATATTTATCGCTCATCTTACTTATAGCAGGGTAATGAAGCCTTTCCCAGGCAAGACCTGTTCCAATTACACCCAACCGTATTTTATTCATTTGAATCCTCCTTCTTATATAAAAACATACCATTATTATTTGTTGGGTTGTTTTAATTATTCTGCATGCCGAGAATGAATTTTAATAAAAAAATGGAACTGTCATTATAGCTTTAACTGTTTTGTAACTTTGACTATTACTTGAACTTATATATATTTTCTAACCTAAAGTATTGCTCAAACTTATTGTTGATTTCAAACTTAAATATTATATCAAAGATAAACAACTCTAAACCTTAAAATAGTCAAGTAACGAAAAAAAACGATGCCTTAACGCTTTTTGAGTACTGGACAAATTACTAACTTAAAGTTAACTCAATATATTAAGTTTAAATTTTGATACCCGGGAAATAATAGCACAAGAGGTGATAATTCTATGAAAAGTCTGGGTATTATGGGCATACTGGTTGATAAGAGAACAGAGTCGGCGCCCAAAGTGCAGGAGGTACTTACTAAATTTGGAGATAGTATTTTATCCAGAGTAGGTATTCATGACCCTGGAGAGGAACAAAACGGCTTGATAACTCTTAATATCAGAGATAGGAATGAGAAGATTGAAGAACTGGAAAAGCAACTTATTGGGCTTGAAGGAGTAATGGTAAAGACTGTTTTTATGAAATAGGGAGCACGTCTGCTC
>JAEZNF010000649.1 GCA_023441845.1 Bacillota bacterium
GGTCTACAGATAATATTGTAGCTGAGATTAAAAGTGGAAATATTGAAGTTGATGAGAATTTCCAGGAGAACATACAGTTTTATCTGGAAAGAAAAGAATATTTAAAAGTGTTGTGGGAATGCAGGTAAGAGGCGTTTACCTTTTAGAGTAGATAGTCCTGTACCTGGCTCGTATTTTTGTTAGGAAATATTCCTGATGATAAGCATGTTAAATAAATGGAGAAAACCTTATGGATAATGAGACGTACAATTTTATACGAAAAGTCGGAATGCAAGCAATGGAAGCTCTGGAGACAGGTTATAAACCTCATGAAAAGCCTTATGAAAGGTTATTTCAGTTGGGAATGCCTCTTTAATATTTTGCCGCACAATATAACCCGGTAGATAAAATATCCCCCGGGATATATTGTTTTAGCTTTGCAACGTTATTATAATACGTTTACTATACTGTCCATTGGTTGCTAATTATACCTACCAGGAACCATGTGTCTTCATATTTTTCAAATACCAGTCGGACACTTTTCCAGTCCATACCTTCATAATCAGGATTGAATCCTGAGAAATAATACTCTACAACTATTGGATTATCATAAACCTCAAACTGATTTTCAATCATGTTTCCGCTGCTCAATACCTTGTTGTATCCAATCTGTTCAGCATTTTTATAATCCACCGGATATATGAACTTATCATAGTATTTACCTGGAGTTAATGAAATTTCATCTCCGATGCCATCGTAAGATCCCCATGAATAAACCTTTTGATTTTCAAAGAAATTTTTCAGGTCATCTTTCTTAAAAACTAGATCCGTGTCTAATGAGACGTTTGTATAAGGAGTAAATCTCACGCCTTTAACCGGATGTGCAAGCTCATAAATAGTTTCAGAATTTTTAATGCTTATTGCATGAATAAGCTTGTCTGCTGTTACTTTAATAATTTCTTCAGCCAATTCAGGCTTTATTATCTCTGACTTTTTTTCAACATCGGACAATTCAAATTCTATTACAGTTGTTAGACTACTCTTTTCAATAGTATCGCCGTTTATTTCCGGTGCAGCCATAACGTTGATTTCTGCCTTAAATTTTCCTGTTGTTAACTTCTTTCCATTCTTATCTGTCATATCCCAAATATCCTGCCATTTTAATGATTCTCCCGGGTTTACGGTTTTTGATACAAGTGCTAGCGTGAAGAATCTTCCATCGGAAAATCTGTATACCTCTTCACCTTTTTCATCGGTTACAATTACTTCGTACATCTGTCCGGAGCTGAACAGTAACTTCTTGGGCTCTGTATAATGGCTCGTTAATTCAAAGTCAAATACCACTTTTCCATCCTTAATTACATAATTTCCTTTTGTTTCAAGCCTTCCTTTTATAATAGGCTGGACGTCAGCTTTTGCCTCGGTACGTATGGATTCAGATGTGTTAAATATCAAAGCAGCTAATTCGCCATATGTAACATTTGTTTTGGGATCAAAAATTCTGCCGCCGCGGCCTTTTGCGATATTTTTCATGTAAGCTGCGGTAACGGCATGATAATAACTAGAATTAATTTTCTCCATATCAGAGTATAAAACCATTTTTATTGTCGGTATTTTATCCAGATCATGACCGGTTTTTTCAGACCATATTTCCATAAGTTCTCCAACAACAGCTTCTCTGGTCATTGAGTCAGGTTCGCCTTTGTACTCTGTATCCAATAGAAGCTTTACAATATTTTGAAAATCTTCAGTTTTAACAGGTGCATTTAAGTCTTTTTCGTTGAACATTATCTGGACATTATGTTTTTTTGATAATTGATCTATGAATGTTTGAGACCAATGCTTAATTTGATAGCTTATTGGGATAATTTCCTTATCTTCAGCAGATATCGGCTTTGTATTTTCATTAAGTCCGAAAGATGTAAATGTCAAAGATGAAGATAATGTTGCTAACAAAATTGTACTTCCTAATAATTTGTTTTTCATACTAATGACCTCCATTATTTTTGGTTTTATATTATAGACGATTAATAATTATATTTGTTTCATCAACGAATTTTGTGAAGTGTACTTATGGGGCAAGCCAAACAAAATTTTTAATGTAACTTTTTGCCATATTAATTTACTGTACGCCTTGAATTTAGTGATATGCAAGGATTTCAAAAAATGTCCTTAACGCTATTATATCACAAAATCTAACGATGAACCTTATATTTTCCTGGAATGTGTCAACAACTGTTATATTCTCAATAATACTTTTGTCTCCCTCAGTATGGGCTTCAATAGCCTCAATTATTACCCATTCTTTGATTTTTTATGATTTGGAAACAAATAAGTATTGCCAATTATTATTAAGTTTATGTATAAAACTTTAATAATTGGCAATACTTTATTCTGTAAACAAAACTTAACCAATATTACTTACCTAAGAAGGATTTACATAAAATCCAAATACACAAAATTATTTACACTCCCGCTTACTCTTTAGTTGTACTGACTTCTTCAAGAGTATGGAAATTCTTAGACTCAGTGATCTTATCACTTTTTGCCTGTATATCTTTTGTATTATCTCTCTTCAATAAATCCATAACGTTCATGCCGGTTAAAGCCTCAACCGTTTCAGGAAGCTGTGACATTATGTCGGTAATATATCCGGTAACCTTGGACGCTCCTTTTCCGTTACCATCGCCGCTGCCGTTATCAACGATTACAATCTTTTCGGTCTTTGCCAAAGGACTTGCAATTGCTTGA
>JAEZNF010000323.1 GCA_023441845.1 Bacillota bacterium
TAATTTGACCTATCTGACCTGCTGGCGTTATATGCATTCCAAAAGAATAGATATATATAACTATAATACTCAAAAACAATAAAAACCATAAAAACATTTTCAAAAACTTCATAACTAATTTCCCCCCTTTATGAGCAGATCTGCGAAGAACTGCTCTAACAATCCGCGACACGATGTCGCGGTCCCGCGTCCGATTGCAGCTAACGTTTAGCATGGCTGACGCCGTTTGAGCCGGACCTATGAGAAAGACCCGTGAGAGCCGCTGTGCGGCCGGCGAAACGGTGTGGTGCGGCTTGCTTCATGATCCTTCTCCAGAGGCCTTGCTTCATGATCATCTAATCCGCACCTTTACAGCCATGCATTGATATGTGATGTTCCCTGACCCGCGAAGCCAGAATAGACCACGGATGGTCTATCCTAATCTTAAATACATGGAAATTTAGCACCATATTTCTCAAGAATTTTAACAAGTTTTTTTCTATTTTCTTTTCCAATCGAAAAATATTTTTCTGTATCATTAACTCTCATCAAGTCACATCCATCACAAGCTGGATATATTGATATTTTTTTGTTCTTTCCTTCAAATATTATTTCTGCTGTTCCAAACCCACAAGAAGGACTGTTAGAAATCGCCATCCCCTTACACATCGAAACAAGTAGACTTTTATCATTTTCATCTGTTATCTGAACGTTAATTTTCTTTTCAAAATAATCATATTTAAATGTTATTTTCTCTGTAAAATCAACATTTAAATTTTGACAATACAAATTATACAACAATACAACTGCTAAAACTATCAAGCAACAACTAATAAAAAAAATCTGTTTCTTTTTTATATTAATCACCTCATAATCTGTTTAGTTGCTACAAAATAGCTCTCCAAAGACTTTCCCTAGAAAACCCGCACAGGATGTGCGGAAAATCAGGGAATATTATATATCATTGCATTTCCGACATGTGTCGTATATACAAATAATATTCTTGCATATACGACATATGTCAGATATAAGTGTTAATTTCAGTTGGTTAGCGACACTAACCAACTGGCTATTCTCTTTTTTTAGTTTTGATTTTAAAAATTTCCAGTAATTTCGATTTTTTTCGTAATCATCTGAGCCACGAAGAACACCAATTATATCAAGCACTGAAAACCACCATTTTGATTTTTCATCATCCCAAACGGCACGGACTTCTTTATCATCAAAAAAACCAATTGAGATTTTATTCATTCAACCGAACTCCTTTTCCAAAAATCCTCATATCTTTCCCAACAAATCTATCTTACTTGCTTTCTTTCCTACAGGTCAATTAATTGTATGACAAATAATTCTGTCATTCAAAGCTCATTGACATGTAATACATGTATATAATACTATATAAAGGCAGTTAATACAAAGTATATTAGTGAGGTTTTATATGGGTAAATTAAATTGGCTGCACATGTCAGATATACATTATAACTTTGAAAACTATGATACTATCCATATGATGGATAAAACCCCTGATGATAATTATGATGAAAATAAATGCAAGAAAATAAAATTCATAAGCTATACGGAAATAAAGACGAAGGAGTTAACAATTGAGAATATTACTGTTAGGAAGTAGTCACAACAAGGATAAAACCGCCCTTTTTCAGCATTGTTAGAAAATCTAAAGTGTTCCTCAAAATAATAAATTATATGCTGAAAACAAATGGTTATAATGTGTTTCAAGACAAATTGGAGGATGTCAAATGAAAAGTTACAGAAAAGAATTATGGTTTGAAACAAAGAGTCGAAGAGAGTTTATAAATATTACATCACAGATTAACGAATGCCTGAAAGCAAGCAGCATAAAAGAAGGTCTGTTACTTTGTAATGCCATGCATATCACAGCAAGTGTATTTATAAATGATGATGAGAAGGGATTGCATAAGGATTTTGAGGTATTTTTAGAAAAACTTGCCCCTGAAAAGCCTTATGAACAATATTTGCATAACGGCTATGAAGATAATGCGGATGCTCACTTAAAAAGAACTATTATCGGACGTGAAGTTGTAGTAGCAGTTACCGAAGGCAAATTAGATTTGGGACCCTGGGAACAAATTTTTTATGGAGAGTTTGATGGAAAGAGAAAGAAGAGGGTATTAGTAAAAATAATAGGAGAATGAAAAGTTCGTAAATACTGACTTCATAAGTGTCCTCCTTCTTTGATTTCATACAGCTTTTCATAAAATTATAAAGAGCCTGTATAAGCTCTTTTTTGCTGCGGGCAGTCAAGTAGAACGCGTTTACAATTTGGGTAACATTGGTATAACATATTGAAATGTATCATTATTTGGGTAATGCGTTCTACAATATTATATTATGAGGTGATGTGTTTGTCAGAACAATTGCAATCAAACAATAATTCATTTAGTATGATTTTACGTGCGGCTATGAATGTACCTGGTGTGCAAATTCGCAGGAAAGATTTTTTGTATAAAGAGCTATCAAAATATTATCCAAACGAAAAAGTTGCAAAGGCAATTGATACAACACCAGGATTCCTGCCATGATTTATCACTCCATTATATATTTGTTTTGTAAAAGCACCATAGATTGGTATAATTCTATCATATAAATAATTCATTCTCAATACACAAATATATAAATAAAATGCTCCCGTTGCAAACGTTCCGCCGCTCCTCCTGTATCTTAATAACGTTAGTCTCGCATGAATACTGGCTTTGATGGATTTCTCCCCCGGTAATATTATATCATTCTTCCGCAGCCTGTGGCAGTAGTAATCCAGTACACCATAATCGCTGCGAGAATTCAAAGCATTGCCGGCCGGTAATTCCAATATGCTTTTTTACTTGTCCTGAACTTTTTTATTTTAATGTATACATTATGTGATATTATGATATATTATAGAACTAAAATTTGAAAACAAGCAGAGTGAAAATGAAAACTATTCAGGCAAGAGTAAAATTATTAAAAAGAATGGATATGAAAAACCGGGTGAATTGATAGTTCTTGGTAAGTATTCCGGTATAATTCATTCCTCTGTGAAAGGATATTGCTATGAATGAGTTGCTTAATAGATTGTTGCCTATTTTCTTTTTATTAGCTATCGGTTTTATCGCAAAACATAGAAAGATATTTCAAGAGCCATTTATAGAAGGCTTGAAAACATTAATAGTTAAGATTGCATTACCTGCAGTGTTATTTGATGCTTTCTCAAAAATGACACTCCAAGTCTCCTATATATTACTTTTTGTTCTTGTGTTTTTTTACTGCTGTTTACTTTACTTTTTGGGTCATCTGTTACATAATCTGTTTCCGAAAATCTATGGTAGAGATTATACAGCTGGCTATTTTACAGGCTTTGAATTTGGCATGATCGGAGTCGGACTGTTTGGTGCAATTTGGGGTATGGATAAATTGCCCATTATTATGCTAATTGGTTTTGGACACGAACTATTCATTTGGTTTTTCTATGTACCTTTAATATCAATGAAGAAAAATCAACGGTTTAACTTAATAGATACATTGTGGCAATTCTTGAAGACACCTACGATTATTGCCATTATTTTAGGCATCGTTGTAAACCTTAGCGGAATTTATCCCAAAATTGAGGGATCAGCCGTTGGCGGTAGTATGCTAGCTGTGATTGAATTTTTAAAACCATTGACTTCGCCACTTATTCTGATTGTTATTGGATATACTATGATATTTCGTCGAGGTAATTTTCGTGAGATGGCGGTCTATATTTTGACCCGTTTATCACTGGTAATGGGGTTAGGAGCTATATTGTTGTTAGCTGTTAGGTTCTTGGTTCCGGGGCTTGATCCTTTATTTCACCAAGCATTTTACGCTTTTATATTATTGCCGGCTCCATACATTTTGCCGTTGTATATTCAAGACCAGAAGGAGGGGGCTTTTTTTACTCAGTTGCTGGTTTATTCAACTGCTGTTTCATTTATTGGCTATGCTATTCTTGTGGGGGTCAGTTTCTGAATTATCATAACATAACTTTAGAACCCCAGATATATTGACAAATTCGACATTTTCCTATATATTTACATCAAGAGAAAAGTTTAAATAATTCGATTTTTGTATAGATTCAATGTCTGGTTTGTAAAAATTTTAGTTTCTTGTACAATAAAATTCATAATGTAAATTTCCTGAGCAAAGGGGATATGTCATGCTCGACTTGCTTAAAACAGCTGTAACAGGTGTAAATCTTATTCCAACTGTATTGTTGGGATTAATTATTTTATACTGGTTAATAGTTATAATTGGTGCTCTTGATATTGATTTTTTTGATTTTGATTTCGATGCTGATATTAGTAATCCTTTTTATGACTTTCTGGCCTTCTTTAATATGGGTGATTTGCCCTTTATGCTTGTATTGAGTATATTTAGCCTTTCTTTCTGGACTATATCCATGATAGTAAGTGTTTTGCATATTATGTCAGCGGGTTGGCTGAGTGCGCTTTTGCTTGTCCCGATTATAGTGCTGAGTTTATTTATTACCAAAGCTGTTACGCAGCCGTTAAAAGGCCTCTTTAAAGGTATATTGAAGCAAGATGCGGAGATTGAGAAAAAAATTGAGGGTCAGCTATGTACGCTTTTGTGCGATCTTACTTATGGACGTCTAGGGCAGGCCGAAATAGATAGAGTGGGGTCTTCAATTAGGATTAATGTAAAGGTTGATGGTGAGGGTGAAACTCTCTTCAAAGGCGATAAAGCAATTGTGATAAAAAAAGACCACGAAAAGGATTATTACATTATAAAAAAATTTGAAGGAGTGTGTTGAAAAAATGCCTGAAATTGCTCAAATTGTTGTAGTTGTAGTTGTTGCTAGTATTATTATTATTTTTGGTATACTTGCTTTGTTTTCAAGGTTCTACCGCAAAGTTGACCAGGGTAAGGTTGTAGTTCGAAATGGTGTTGGAGGTCCTACGGTTTCCTTTGGAGGTATACTGGTTGTCCCTATACTGCACCAGGCAGAGATTATGGACATTTCAGTTAAAAGGGTTGAAATTGCCAGAGAAGGTAAGGACGGACTTATCTGTAAAGATAACTTGAGAGCAGATATCAGGGTTGCGTTTTTTGTGCGTGTAAATCAGACTAAGGAAGATGTTCTTAAGGTTGCACAGCTTTTAGGTTGTGCTAAAGCATCAGAACCGGGTACCTTGATGGATTTCTTTGATGCAAAGTTTTCTGAGGCGTTGAAAACTGTGGGTAAGCAGTTTGATTTTGTACAATTATACACAGAAAGGGAAAAATTCAAAGCTGAGATCCTTCAGATTATTGGTACAGACTTAAATGGATATGTGCTTGACGATGCGGCGATTGATTACCTTGAACAGACGGATGTAAGCAAGCTGAACAGCAATAATATATTGGATTCTGAAGGTATAAAGAAGATAACTGAGCTTACTGCCAAACAGTTGGTACTTGCCAACCAGATTGAGCGTGATAAGCAAAAGACCATTAAGCAGCAGGATATTACAGCAAGAGAAGCTATTTTAGAGCTTGAAAAGCAGAACCAGGAAGCAGAAGCAAAGCAGATGAAGGAAATCGCGATAATTAGATCTAGGGAGCAGGCTGAAGCAGACAAGGTTTCACAGGAAGAACGTCTTAAGGCCGAAATGGCACGTATCAGGACTGATGAGGAGCTTGCCATTGCAGAGGAAAATAAACTTAGACAGATAATAGTTGCACAAAAATCAAAAGAGAGTACCGAAGTTGTTGAAGCAGAGCGTGTTGATAGAAAACGACTTCTTGAAAAGACAGAAAAAGAAAAGCTGGTTGAGCTTGCTGAAATAGATAAACTCAAATCTGTAGAAGAAGAAAAGAAAAACATTCAGACTGTTATCCGTGAGAGAGTGGCAGTTGAAAAAGACGTTGTTATTGAAGAGGAAAAGATTAAAGATACACGTGCATTTGCTGAAGCAGAGCGTGTTAAGGCTGTAGCGGTTAAAAAGGCTGAAGAGGAAGCTGATAAGAAGCTGATCCTTGAAGTAAAAACTGCAGAGGCTGCAAGACAGTCAGCAGAAAAGTTTGCGGAACAAAGAATAATTGAGGCAGAAGCAAAACTTAAGTCTTCTGAAAAAGAATCTGAAGCAATAAAGACTCTTGTCGATGCGGAAGTATTGCAGGAAGCTACAAAAGGGCTTGCTGAGGCCCGCGTTATTGAAGCAAAAGCAGCGGCTATTGAGAAAGAGGGAGCTTCAAAAGCCAAGGTTCTAGAAACTACAGCTCAGGCTGAAGCAAAGGCTATAGAGATGAAATCGTTAGCTGAAGCTAAAGGCGAGGAAGCAAAGGTAGAAGTAAAAGAAAAGGCAGGAACTGTTGAAGCTGATATTATGTCCAAGAAATA
>JAEZNF010000347.1 GCA_023441845.1 Bacillota bacterium
TCATAGCGACACTAAAAAAGGGAACCAGCTTTATGGCTCCCGTTTTCAATGTCGTTGGTATACTTTTTGGTCCCTGTTGAGATTGCCGATTCCACCACTATCGTCACAAGCTTCGTTGACAACGTCCCATTCTGCAACTTCTCCCTTGAAACGGTATTTTTGAAGGCAAAAAAGCTAAAGTGCAATTCAAAGTCGTCGGCAATCGGAACTTTACAAATATCCGCACACCATTGATATATAAGGTTTACGTTGTTACCTTGCGAATGGTTGTCGCATCGCTGGTATTAAGCCATGTTGGCTGTTTAAATTAAAATATTAATTAATTCCAGCCTATCATATATTTTTACCGTATGTAGGCTGTACCCCCTTAGCGTATAAATTCCGCAAAAATCTGCCGATACCCCGTCATGGAGGAAAAAATTCATCGGATGGTTTAAAGACTCTGTTTATTTAGTTAAAAAAACATAATATGGATATATTGTATTCCGATATTAAAATCCAATTGTTATAAAAAAGATCACAGACAACTAAAACTATCTGTGATCTTAAAATAAATTATAAATTATTAAAAATTGTTGTACCTATTTTTGAAGGGTTAATAATCCTGGACGGTAAGGTAATAAACCATAGTCACCACCGGAGCTAGGATTACGTCCCTGGTAAAGCATTTGCAAGTTATTTGGATCAATGGTAAAGGTCTGGTCAGGATTCTCACGAACCAGATCACCATGACTAATGTCGTTAGTCCATGCACCACTGGTAAATGTAACATTACTTTTTCCTGCAAAAGGATTACTTTCCGATGCAGCTAATGGAGTCCATGAACCGCCAAGACTTGTAGCGGTAAAGGAACGGAAGTATCTACCTTGGCTTCCAATTGCTTCAACAAGCATCAGGTATTGATTTACACCCTTTACCTTATAAACCTGTACTGCCTCAAATAAGTTATTTGTGCTATCACTCATAATTTCTGTGTAAGAGCTTCCGAAACTGCCTGGAAAATTTCCAATAGGCATTGAGGATCTATAGATTTTTCCATTGTCCCCACAGAAGAATAGGTAAGCGGTCGTATCATCACAAATCACCGTTTGATCTATGGCTCCTGTGCTAGAACCAGAAATTTTACCAGTGAAAAGAGTTTGTGCACCCGACCATCCATTTGCGTTGGATGGATTAGTTGATGTTTTGTAACTGAAGGTAGTTGGACCCCACTGATAAGCTAATACCCAGATGTCCTTTGGTTTAAAATAAAAGAGGGTAGGAGCAACAACACCGCTTGACATTCCATTCTGAGAGGCTGAAGACATCTGTGACCAATCGTCGAAAAGACCAAAAGTCATAGAACCCCACGAAGAACCTGTGTCATGAGTAGTTGCAATAACTAGGTGTTTGCCATTATAATTTGCGTAAGTAAAATCCTTAAGTGATACCCATCCTGACTTAGGTTGAGCAAGAGGCCCTGATGAAGTCCATTTAAATTTAGAAGGTAGAGGTACAGGAGGAGTTG
This sequence comes from Bacillota bacterium, assembly GCA_023441845.1. Lineage (GTDB taxonomy): Bacteria > Bacillota > Clostridia > Acetivibrionales > DSM-2933 > JAEZNF01. Next base: position 1,508 of record JAEZNF010000347.1, read on the forward strand.
TTTGTACTACAGGAGTATTTGTTGGAGTATTTGTAATCGAAGGTGCAGTAGTATTTGTTGGTTTAGTAGTATTTGTTGGTGCAACCGATACTTGAGTAAACTTGGTATTGAATAATGCAGCCAGAATCATTACATCAGACATGTTTATTGCTCCGTCATTATTCAGGTCATAAGCAGCAATATATTTTGCGTCCCCGCGAACTGTATTAAATGCACTTGCCAAAAGCATTACATCTGACATATTTATATATCCGTCATTATTCAAATCTCTCGAGGAGTTAACAACTGTCGATGGCGGCGGTGAAATTACCGTACCCGAAGTAAATGTAAAACTGTCAATGTTGACAGGACCTGAAAATACAAGATACAGGTCATTTACACCTGAGGCTCCGCTTATATTACAGGTTTGTTCCTGATATGTATTCCAGTCGCCGGTAGATGCAACCGGAAGTGTACCTATTAATGTACCGGTAGGACTATTCAAGTGCAATTCTATATTTGCTGTCATTGAATCAGCGACAATGGCTTTAAAAGAAGTCGCTCCACTTCCAAAATCAATCTTATTAAATACTGCATAATCTCCACTGTTAATATAACCTATGCCGCTTCCAGTAGCTGTACTTACTGTTTGCATTCCGGTTGAATTCGTGCTGTTATAGCTTTCTGCCTCCAATGTTGTAAAGGCGCTTCTTTGTGTCACTGGTGTTGTCGGCGAAGGTTTTACCGTCGGTGTATTGCTTGGTATTACACTTGATGACGGATCAGGTGAAAATCCGGCCAGGTATTGTTTCATCCATGTAAGCGCAGGACGTTCCACACCTGATGTTGAGATCAAATGTGTATTGCTAATCCATGTAGTACCCTGTATCCATCCCCATAATGTTATGCCTTTTACGTATTGACTCTCATATAAAACAGGGAATTTTTCCTTATATCTGTTTAGCTGCGTATTGTCATCACCTGTAATGTCAAGTTCTGATACATATATTGGTAGTCCGGTTGCGCCTAATATACCCAGCACGTTTTTCATTGTGCTTGTGGAAACGTTATCCATGTTAAACTGGTGACACTGTATTCCTATTCCGTCAATTAATCCTTTTCCTTTTAAAATATTAATTATCTTTACATAATTGTTTGCTGCATTGGGATCGCTTATTATTCCATAATCGTTAATAAGCAGTTTGGAGTTTGGAAAAGCTTTTCTTGCCTGTTCAAATGTCCAAACTATCCAATCCCAACCGGTTGAACCGCTCCCGCCTATGGCATTTCTAAAGGATGCAGGTGAGTGTAAAGGTTCATTGACAACGTCAACAAAATCTGCATCGGGATATTTAGCACCTGCTGCTGCTATCCAGTCTGTTACAGCTTGTTTTTGAGCTGTAGCCGAAAGACTGCCTATCCAGTTTGGTTCCTGACTTCCCCATACCAGAGTATGGAATTTAAACGGAAATCCATTGGTTTTGCAGTAATTATAAATGGTGTCCACGTTACCCCAACTTCTGCTACCCTGTCTACCTTCCACAACTCCCCATTTACTTGCATTCTCAGGTGTTGCCTGGTTCCAATAAGTTGCAAAGTTCGATGGCACACTACCTGCAATTATGTTACCTACCCACTTTGAGCCTTTTGCCATGGCTGCATCTGCAGTTCCAGCAGGATACATCATACACAAAATAGTTATTGCGCATAATACCCAACTAATTAAACTCTTGGTTCTTTTACTGTACATAAACACTTTCCCCCTTTAATAATTTGAATTTTATAAATGACTGAAACTCTCCAATTGGGGAGTCGCAGAACATTCACAGTGATATTTCTCTCTACCTTAAAAATAGTTTATTACATATACTTCGATAATTTTTTTTTTTTATGTCCTAAAATCTTGTGATTTTATAAAAATTTTTAAGCAATAATTTACAAGTTGAAAAAACTAATTCAATGTAGAACCCCAACTTATTTTTACCCGGCAACTGAATAAAACGTCAAAATAAGATTACCTTCACTTACAAAACCCGAAAATAAATCGTATAAAAATCCGTCAAAACATGACCGGGTTCTATTGACCTATCCTGAAATTATATTATCATAATATAAAAAGAGAAAGAGTCAGTTTTGCTTGCCCGCTTAACACTCTTTCTCCCTCTGATATGCTAATAAAAGCACACCCAACAATATTATGATAAGATTATTTACAGTATTTTGCAAGTTAAATTTTAATAT
>JAEZNF010000394.1 GCA_023441845.1 Bacillota bacterium
CTAAAGAACAGTGTGACAGTGAATCCCCAACGACGGAAAGTCTTTTTAAAACCATTACTATACCTATGCAAGGCGCCATTATTGCAATTAGTATTCCCACTATGAAAGCCTTCTGCATAAAATCATAAGCTAAAATATCCGGCATTATCCCGCGTTCCTCCTTGAGCAATTTTCACAGTCATGCTTGTGAACATGAAGTTGTACACCGTAATTGTAGAGGTCGGTTATGCACTCCTCTGAAAGCTTCTCGCTGGTGTCGTGGATAATCATCTTCTTGTTCCCCATGCATCCTAATTTGTTTGCATGGACTGTCACGGCGCTTATGTCATGAGTAACAATTATCACTGTAATTCCAAGCTCTTTATTAAGCCTTGCCAAAAGGCAGTAAACCACTTCTTCCGATTTAGCATCAATTCCTACCGTCGGCTCGTCCATAATCATAATATCCGGCTCATTTACAAGAAGCCTTGCTATGAATACCCTCTGCTGCTGCCCTCCCGACAAATTGCCGATAAGCCTGTCCCTGCAATCCTGCATTCCTACCGTTTCAAGAGCATGGTGGATTTTCTCCCTATGCTGCCTGTTTAAGCGCCTGAAAAGTCCTACTTTCGAGAACAGGTTTGCGCCAACCACCTCTTCAACTGTTGCTGGGAAACTTGTATTGAATGAATTGGACTTTTGAGATATGTAGCCTATCCTGTCCCAATTCTTGAACTTTTCAATTTTATCTCCAAGGATTTTAATTTCACCGCCAAGCGGGGTCAGGTTTTTTAGTAAAAGCTTAATAAGTGTGCTCTTGCCTGAACCGTTTGGTCCTACAATGCCTAAAAAATCACCCTTATCGACAGTTAAATCAAGATTATCCAGAATCAACTTTTTATCAAATCCAAAACTCAGCCCGCTTATCTCTATAACCTTTTCCATTTTTACCATCCTTATTTTAAAGCCGAAGTCAAGGCTTTCAGATTTTCCGCCATTATTGAAAAATATTCCGTTCCCCTGCTGCTGTCATCACCGGCGCTCTCAATCGGGTTTAATTTGTCTACTTTTGCTCCGGTTTCATTGGCAATAACCTCTGCAATCTTCGGGCTGATTAACTCCTCATAGAAAACCACCTTTACGCCATTATCCTTTACAAACTTCACAATCTCGCTTATTCTCGCAGGTGTCGGCTCGTTCTCGGCAGAAAGACCTTCTATCGCTACCTGCCTTAATCCGTAAGCTCTGCAAAGGTATCCAAAAGCCTCGTGGGCTACTATTATATCCTTCCTTGCAAACCCTGCAACGGCATCCCTGTACTGCTTATCCAACTCATCAAGCTTTTTTGAATTAACGTTAAAATTATTCTCATAATAATCCTTATTTGTTTCATCTGCTTTTATCAGGGCCTTCTCTATGATCTCCATCTGCTTTTTTGCCTGCAAGGGATCCAGCCAGATATGAGGATCACCGCCTGACTCCTTATGGTCGCCGCTGTTGCTATTTATGAGTTCCAACCCTTCGGAAGCCTTAACCACAATTAAGTCTTTTTTATTAACCGCTTTTACGGCCTTGTCAGCCCATGAATCCATTCCTGCTCCGTTATATACCAGCACATCGGCAGCTTCTATCTTTGCAATATCCTTAGGAGTAGGCTCCCACTCGTGAGGCTCAACACCTGTCGGAACCAGATTAACAATCTCAACTTTATCTCCGCCGATTTTATTTACAAAATCATACATGGTATAAAAACTGGTACAAACTTTAACCTTGTCACCTTTTTCCTTGTTTCCGCTCACACTTTCCTTGCTCTGGCAACCCGGGAGCAAAATAAGCCCAAGGATAACAAAAATAAATAACTTTTTCACAGAACTTTTAGTCATTTTAGTATTATACCTCCACTAATAAGAATTATTTCCTACTACCTGTAATACTAAACTAAGAAATAATCCCAAATGCAAATAATTCGCAATAACATTATTATAATTCTATGTTTACCGATTAGTCAACGTTGAATTTAATTTTAAGAAATGCTAGTCCTTTTTACATTCAGGACACACGCCATAGATTTCGAGCCTATGGCCGGTTATATCAAAATTGGTCTTTTCGCCCACATCTTTTTCCAGACTTTTAAGAGGGCATGCATCAATTGGTATCATCTTACGGCAGTTGGTGCATATCAGATGATGCCTGTGCCCGTCTCCCGTAAGCTCATATCTTGCTTTGCCGTCATCTACAACTATCTTGTTAACAAGCTTCATGCTCTCCATTAAATCAAGGATTCTGTAAACAGTGGACAAATTCGTTGAAGAACCTTCGTTCTTTATGGTTAGGTATATATCTTCGACGGAAATAGGCATTTTAGCGTTTTGCAGCACATCAATAACAGCTTTCCTTGATTTCGTATTCTTGCAGCCCTTTCTTGTAAGTAAGTTATCCTCGCTATTTTTGCCGGCCATTTTGCACATCCTTCATGAAATATTCTGAACCTAATTATATACTATTTTCGCACTTTAAGCTGCGAAAAATTATTATAAACCTTTCCTCGTATAGCTGTTTTATCCTTATTACAGACTTTCTCCCTTATCTAACTGTCATCTGCCTTTCCCGAAACAAATGTTTTTTTTATATTCGCTTCACCTTATATTTTAGACATTTTATAAATTTAATCAATACATAATTTGCCCATCAATAACAACTGATTTTACTGTCTGGCGACATAACTTCCCATTAAGCCTATATAACAAGCCGGTTGCATTTAGAGTTTAAAAGTTACAGATATGCAGGTATTAGAGCAGCAGAAGCATATTTGTAAATCTTTAA
>JAEZNF010000438.1 GCA_023441845.1 Bacillota bacterium
GATTATGCTCTTTAACAGCATTTACAAACTTTTCGCTTGATACATCCTTGCCAAGATCTATAACCTCTAACCCGGAACCGGCCATCATCATTCCTACAAGATTTTTGCCAATATCGTGCAAGTCACCTTTTACTGTACCCAATACAACTTTACCAAAAGGTTTAACACCTGTCTCCTCCAGCTTCGGCTTTAATACATTCATTCCCATCCCCATAGCTTTAGCTGACATCATTACCTCAGGTACATATATATCACCGTTTTTAAATTTCACTCCAATTATGTTCATACCCGCTATAAGTCCGTCAGACAGAACCTTACCTGGCTCTATTCCGCTATTTAAAGCCTCCTGAGTCTTTTCGGCCACCAGCCTTGCATTGCCCTTTTGAAGCGCCTGTGAAATTTCATCTAATACCGACATTTAAAAAGTCCTCCTGCAAATTTATTTAAATATAGAAAAAAAGCCTATAGTATCCTATAGGCTGTTTGTTATTCAGCTGTATACGGCAAAAGCGCTATATGCCTTGCCCTCTTTATTGCCATTGTCAGCTGGCGCTGATGTTTGGCGCAATTTCCGGAGATTCTTCTCGGAAGTATTTTACCTCTTTCCGATATATACTTTCTCACCTTTGCTACATCTTTATAATCAATATCCATTACTTTATCTACACAAAAGGCGCAAACTTTTTTCTTTGCTCTTCTCATTCTCATTCCGCCTTTTCCTTCGCCCTTGTCATATGAATCCCTACCGGAATTCCTATCTCTTTTTCCTTGTGGCATTTTTATAACCTCCTTCCAGCTAGCATACTTATATGCTTTCAAATTTTATTGATATTCATTTAACAAGCTACAATTAAAACGGCAGTTCATCGTCCTCAGGTATCGGGTAGAAACCGTCTCCGCTGCTGTCACCTTTTCCGAATGGTGATTTGGCAGGACTTCCTTCATCCTTTTTACTGTCTGCAAAATGAGCTTCCTCTGCTATAACTTCCGTAACATAATGCCTTTTGCCTTCATTGTCGTCCCATGTACGAGTCTGTATCCTTCCGACAATAGCCACCAGCCGGCCTTTTGTATAGTATTTTCCACAAAACTCGGCTGTTTTATCAAACGCAACAATAGGTATGAAATCAGCCTGCTTTTCTTCGCCTTGTTTTGAAAATCTTCTGTTAACAGCAATTGTAAAGTTGCATACCGCCATATTAGTACTTGTATACCTAAGTTCAGGGTCTTTTGTAAGCCTTCCCATCAAAATGGCTTTATTCATAAAATCACCCCTATTTATCCTTTTTAATAATCAAATACTTGATGATACCATCAGTAATCTTGTAGATTCTCTCAAGTTCACGCGGGAAACTTGAATCGGCAGTAAAATTAGCCATAACATAATTACCCTCGTTACGGTCCTCAATAGGATAAGCTAATTTCCTCTTCCCCCACTCATCTATACTATCCAGTTGTGCAGAAGTTTCCAAAAGATTTTTAAATTTTTCCACAAGAGCTTTTACATTATCTTCCCCGATTTCTGAGTTGATAATAAAAATAGTCTCATACTTATTTGTCATTCGACTTCACCTCCTCTCGGACTAAACGGCCCTGTATCGTGAGTACAGAGCAAGGACTCAGTATAGGATTGTATCATATTGCCACAAATTATGCAAGTCAGTAAAAATTTTTTTTGTTTTATAATTGAAAGACTACAGACGAAAAAGAGAATGGTACTTGCAAAAATCATTAAAACATTTATATTTATGAAAATGTAAATAAATATGTTATCCTTAATATAGGGGTTACCCATATAAAACATGTTGTGCCATCATATTATAAAATAGAGGTGATTATAAAATGACTAAATCAATAAAAAGTTTCTCCCTGTGCATCTTAATAATAATTATAAGTCTGATTTCTGCCGGTTGCAGCTATTCTCTTCAATCAGAAGCAGTTGGAGATGGGGCTTTTAGTAATCCGACACCGTCTGTATTAAGGATTAACGTCGGAGACAATATCCAGCAGGTAATAGACCGGGCTGCTGACGGAAGTGAAATAGTCATATCTTCAGGAAGGCACCTTATAAGTAAGCCTGTTGAGATTAACAACAGAAAAAATCTCTCAATTACGGGAAAAGGTGAAGTATGGGTGGAAAGTCAAAAAACAGATCACCAGATTTTCCTCATCCAAAACAGTAACGGCATACTGCTCAAAAACATAAAAGCCCAGCATATATATGATAAAGAAAAAGCAAAAACTCAAAAACCGCTTGATGACAATAGAAAAGGAAGCGTAGTTGATGTAGAAAACTGCGGCACTGTCTCGTTCGACGGCTGTGAGCTTGTCGGGTGCGGTATATATGGAATTTTTGCAGGAAATACGGAAGAAATCACTGTCAGGAACTGCTACTTGCACCATAATTCCGTAAAAGCCCTGTGCTTTATCAATACAAAAGGTATAACCAATGTTTTGATAAAAAACAGCCGTATTGTAAACAATGCCGATTTCATACAGACGGAAGGAAATATCAACGTAAACATGAACGAAAACAATATAATCGAAAACAATAATAAGAAAGCATACCTGAACCGATAAATATATTTAAAACTTCGACAGTGCTATACGAAAAGGAAGCAACGAAACAGTTATCCTGCTTCCTTTTTTCATACGGTCTGCCGTCCACTTGATTCACCTTCTTCCGGTTTTTTAATTTAAGAATACATAGTTCCCCATAAAAGGTAACCCGCATATTGTGTAATATGCATTTACTTTTTCAGGGGGATAAATATGTATAACCTCAAAGTCGGAGATATTGTCGCCAGAAAATCTTACGGTAACGATATTCATTTTGTAATAACCGGTATTTTAAGCATGAGTGACGGAAAGCCTGTTTATTCTTTAAGAGGACTTCTGTATAGGATTCAGGCAGATGCAGAAGCTTCCGATTTAATTAAGCAAAACCCTTTAATTACAAGCATGAATATTAAAAAATCTATTGCTTATGCCAAAAGAACGGCATATCCAAGAAACTCGACCAGAAGCTGGTTTAATATTAATAAACGCACGGATAGGCCCGGTAAAATACTTCATATTGATTCGAGCAGAGAGTTTCTGGATGTTTGCATCAGACAGTACAGGCAGGCAAGAATTAATTGCACAGGATACCTGGCAGCTGAGGATGAACAACCTGACCTCATAGGAAATCTTCTGGAACGCAATAAACCCGATATCATAGTTATAACAGGACACGACGGTATCAAGAAAGGCTCATTAAGCCTGGATTCACTGAATAACTACAGAAACTCTAAGTATTATGTACAATCGGTCAAAGAAGCCCGCAAATACCAGCCTGATCTTGACAAACTTTGTATATTCGCCGGGGCTTGCCAATCCTATTACGAAGCAATAATGAATGCCGGGGCTAATTTTGCCAGCTCACCCGGAAGGATATTGATCAACTGCCTTGATCCTGCTATTGTATCGGAAAAAGTCTCTCTTACCGACTCCAATACTATATTAAGGCCAAAAGAAGTAGCCGCATTGACCATTTCAGGGCCGGATGGAATAGGCGGAATAAATACAAGAGGCCGTTTAGTAAGGACATAAGGCTTATACCATAATAAAAGGACAGAATACTCGTATCCTTCCATAAGGTATGCGAAACAAAATTATTCGGCAATAAATAAAAAAAGAAGGTATTTTGTAATTTAATGTAGAATAATGATACGTCAAATAATTAAAATGGAAGGATGGTACCACAAATGTATAAAGAGGATTTAGTAAAGAAAATAGCCGAGAAGTCCGGTTTGACAAAGAAAGACTCTGAAGCAGCGTTAACTGCTATGCTTAAGTCAATTGAAAAAGCTCTTTCCAAAAAAGAGAAGGTTTTACTCGTTGGTTTCGGTACTTTTCAGGTAAAGAGCCGTGCTAAGAGAAAAGGAATAAATCCTATTACAAAAGAAGAAATAACCATTCCCGCAAAGAAAGCTCCTGTATTTACTGCAGGCAAAGTATTAAAAGAAACTGTCAACAAGAAAAAAAGGAAATAGTTCTCATATAATAAAATGCTCGGGACGTCGAGGCCACAAAAAAATAATGGGACGGACACTGCCGTCTCATTATTTTTTACAGAAAATCCTTTATACTCTACTTTCATTTATTTCTTTTACATGGTATTATAATATTTATCGGTCTGATTTCTAAAAACAAATCTATATTGATGAGGGGTTAGTAAAATGAGTGAGTTAATAAAATTCGGAGCATTCAATTTACTCCCGGGAAAACCAATCCCTTTCGGAGCTACTGTTATACCTAAAGTTGGTGTAAATTTTTCAGTTTTTTCACTTAACGCTTCAGCATGTAAGTTGGCCCTGTTTCATAAAAAGGAAAAGGACCCCTTTGCCGTTATTCCCTTTCCTGAAAAATTCAAAATAGGAAATGTATTTACAATGACCGTGCTGGATATTGATTATAGCAATATTGAGTACGGGTATATTATGTATGGCCCCTATAGTCCGAAGGAAGGTCACTATTTTGACCCTTCGAAAGTACTTCTGGACCCTTATGCGAAAGCAGTCAGCGGAAGGGACATTTATGGAGAAGAACCTGATTGGAGTATATCATCCCAGCATCGGAGCCTTATACTGGAAGATGATGAATATGATTGGGAAAATGACCGGCAGTTAAACAAACCTTTACAGGACATGATCATTTATGAAATGCATGTCAGGGGTTTTACAAAGCATTCATCCTCAAAAGTCAAAAACCCAGGAACATATGCCGGTATAATCGAAAAAATACCCTATTTGAAGAAATTAGGAGTTAACTGCATAGAATTACTTCCCATATTTGAGTTTGATGAATTTTTCAAAATCAGAGGGCCTATTATAAATATCACAGGGGATCATATGAAAAACTTTTGGGGATATGATCCTATTGCATACTTTGCACCTAAAGCAGGTTATGCATCTAAAGCAGAAGGAAAACAGGTCAGAGAGTTCAAAGACCTTGTAAAAAGTCTTCACAGGAACGGTATTGAGGTTGTACTTGATGTAGTATTCAACCATACCGGAGAAGGTAAGGAGAATACTCCCAATATGTCCTTCAGGGGTATTGACAATAATGTCTACTACCATACTACAAATGAAGGGACTTATCGTAATTTTAGCGGTTGTTACAATACCGTGAACTGTAATCATCCTATCGTGAGACAATTTATACTGGATTGTCTCAGGTACTGGGTTACAGAGTACCATATTGACGGATTCAGGTTCGATCTGGCATCAATTATGTGCAGAGACCAGGATGGAACACCTTTAGCCAATCCGCCACTTGTTGAGGCTATTTCATACGACCCGATACTTAAAAACTGCAAGCTCATTGCGGAAGCTTGGGATGCAGCCGGATTGTACCAGGTCGGCTTCTTCCCGTCATACGGAAGATGGTCTGAGTGGAACGGGAAATATCGTGATGATCTAAGGCGCTTTATAAAAGGCGACGAAGGATTCACAGAAGCTATGATGTACAGGCTTCAGGGATCGCCTGACCTTTATAAAGGCCGTGGAACATGTGCTTCCATAAACTTTATTACCTGTCATGACGGTTTTACACTTATGGATTTGTTTTCTTACAGCGAGAAGCACAATAAGGGAAACGGCGAGAACAATATGGACGGTTCCAATGACAATCACAGCTGGAATTGGGGCGTTGAAGGGCCTACCGACAACCCCGAGATTAACATGCTTCGCAGGAAACTTGTAAAAAATGCTGCATGCATGCTGTTGCTGAGCCATGGCGTCCCGATGATTCTTGCAGGTGATGAAATGGGTCGAACTCAAAACGGCAACAACAACGCATATTGCCAGGACAACGAAGTAAGCTGGATTGACTGGAATTTATTAAATACAAACAAAGATATTTTCAACTTTTTTGAAAAACTGATTGCGTTTCGTAAAACCCATTCTGTTCTGAAGGTTCCGGAGCACTTTGAAACATTTGATTCTTTGGGGAGCAGATACCCTGAAGTTTCATTTCACGGACTGAAGCCGTGGGAATGCGACTGCTCCTATCATAACAGGGTTTTGGCCGTTATGTTTTACGATAAGCATTCCGATAACGAAATAATATATATGGCAATGAATATGTACTGGGAGCCGCTTGAATTCCAACTGCCGAAACTTGTCGGAATGGATTGGTATACATTTGCAAACACGGCGCTCCAGTACCCTGATGACATTTGTGATTCAGGACAGGAACGCTTGCTTAAGAATCAAACTAAAATAGTATTGGATTCCCGTTCAGTGGTTATACTGGTAGGAAGGAAAACACAATTACTGCTGCCGACAGTCCCATTTAATTAATGCTCAACAAATCAACGACGTTTTATGGGGTAAATAATTTATGGAAAATATTAATTATATTCTGAAAAAATTAAAAGATAGAAAAAAAGGCTTCAAAGGAAATTATTTCATTCCGGAACTCTGGAACTCTGAAGGATTCCAAAATTACTCTGTTGATATAAAAAGAGAAGGGGAACTCCTTGTTAACCCGTATGAATTTTATATTGATTTAATAGAAAACCGTTTATTAAACTCAAAAAGCTCAATACGTTCATCCACCAGGCAGAACGTTAAGTCTAAAGCCACAGAGGCATGTAGTGAAGCGCAGCTTATGAACAGTGTTATATACAGCATCCTTCCGAGAATGCTTACGGCCTGGAGGCATGATGACAAGCTACAAAACGGTACATTTTTGAAGGCTATGAGCCTTTTGCCTTATTTAAAAAAGATGAACGTGGACATTATTTATCTACTGCCGATTTTCGAGCACAGCAACAGCTACAAAAAAGGTGAGATTGGAAGTCCCTACTCAATAAAAAACATTTACAATCTGGACAGAAATCTTCACGATGATTTATTGGGTGAAAATGACAATTCAATGATTGAAATCGAATTCAAGGCTTTCGTTGAAGCCTGCCACCTTTTAGGTATGAAGGTAATGGTCGATTTTGTATTTAGAACCGTTGCAAGGGACAGTGACTTGATTGTTGAGCATCCCGAATGGTTTTACTGGATAGATCTTAAGTTCAAAGAATCCTTTTGCGCCCCGCAATTAGAGAACTTCAAAAAACCGACCGTTGTAAGCGAAAAGGCAGTACCTGGAATTTATAAGTCAAAAAGTATATGTAAATACCTTTCCCAGTTCTCCCTGCCGCCAAATGAGCTGGATTCCGGAAAATGGGAGCATTTATTAAAAAGGCATGCAAAAACCGGTGAAAATATACTTGAAATTATAGAAGAAGAATACGGG
>JAEZNF010000464.1 GCA_023441845.1 Bacillota bacterium
ACCTCCGGTCTGAAAGTTTTTTTAACATGCTCTTTCATGAGTTCAACCGATTTGTAACCGGCCTCAACATCAACACCTGCATCCTTATAAGTTATCATTGCATATCCCCCAAATTTAAATCTTGAATTTATTTTAACGCAATAACTAAGTTTAAGTAAACCCCTGCTATTGCATAAGAATCAATTTCATGCCTTGCTGCCGTCACAAGAAAATTTATCGCCTTCATCAGGCACTTCCATAGGGTAAAAACCATTGAAGCACGATGTACAAAAATCGCATTTACAGCCTATTGGCGTTTTCAAAAGCCCTTCTACACTTAAATAACCCAAACTGTCGGCACCTATCATTTCTCTGATTTCTTCTACCGATTTGCTGGCAGCAGGAAGCTGGCTTCTTGAAGGAGTATCTATACCGAAATAGCAGGGGAATTTAATGGGCGGAGAGCTTATAAGTAAATGGACCTCCGTCGCACCTGCATCCCTCAATATTTGTACAATCCTCCTGCTGGTAGTACCCCTTACAATAGAATCATCAATCATTATTACCCTTTTCCCACTTATGGCATCTCGCATTGCATTGAGTTTGATACGGACTCCCAATTCTCTCTGCCCCTGATCAGGCTGTATGAAAGTCCTTCCGATATACCTGTTTTTTATAAGGCCTTGCGCATATGGAATTCCTGATTGAGTAGAATATCCCAAAGCTGCGGTAATACCGGAATCGGGTACACCAATAACAAGGTCGGCATCTATTGGGTACTCCTTTGCAAGTGTTTTACCTGCCTCAATTCTTGCCTGATGTACGCTTGCCCCATCAATAAAGCTGTCCGGCCTCGCAAAATATATGAATTCAAAAACACATAATTTCGATTCCTTTTGCATATCGATCTTTATGGAATTAATTCCGTCTTCACTGATTATTACTATTTCTCCCGGCTCAACATCCCTTATATACTCAGCCTGTACCGCATCAAGAGCACAGGTTTCGGAAGCCATCACATAAGAATCATCAATTTTTCCTATGCATAAAGGCCTTATGCCCCAAGGGTCCCTGATACCCAGCAGCTTATTGGGAGTGAGTATTACCAGTGCATATGAACCTTGTACCTCTTTCATCATCTGAATAACAGCTTCTTCAATATTATTATTCGTAAGTCTGAAGCGGGATATAAGGTTGGCTATAACCTCAGAATCGATTGTCGTCTGAAATATTGTCCCGTTCTCCTCCAATTTGTCTCGTATTTCCGATGCATTTACCAGATTGCCGTTATGGGCAAGCGCCATTTTACCGTTTTTATATTTTATTACTAGAGGCTGAGCATTTTCCAATTGACTGGCACCGGTTGTCGAATAACGCACATGACCAATTGCCGAACTGCCCTTTAAACTGTTCAATACCGTTTCGCTGAATGCTTCCGGTACCAAACCCATTGCCTTATGATGCGAAATGTTTCCGCTATCATTAACCGCAATTCCGGCACTCTCCTGGCCTCTGTGCTGCAGTGCGTATAATGCATAATACGTAAGTCTGGCAACATCGTGGTCGTTATTGTTATAAATCCCGAACACGCCGCACTCTTCTCTGAACTTGTCCAATCTTTCGAAATTATCCATTTATCATTACTCCTAAAAATAAAACGAATTGTTTTTAATAATATTAACCAAGACTTCCGTCAGCAATACTCTTTTGAAGCGCTTCATTTTTCTCTTCAACTTTTTTTGCCAGTTTTAATTTATATTCTTTCATTGCATCCCTTAATCCGTGATAAGCTACAGAAAGTATTTGTATGGCAAGAAGTGCTGCATTTTCAGCTCCGTCCACCGCAACTGTAGCAACAGGGATTCCGCTAGGCATCTGAACTATTGACAAAAGTGAATCCAGTCCGTCCAATGTTGAGGATTTAATGGGTACGCCTATTACCGGCAGTGGTGTATACGCTGCCAGCACACCCGGAAGATGTGCCGCTTTGCCTGCAGCTGCAATGATAACATCTATACCGTTTTTTTCAGCATTTTTCGCAAATTCCGAAGCTTTATCAGGTGTCCTGTGAGCAGAACAAACCATTATTTCAACGTTTACGCCAAATTCTTTAAGAATTTTTATACAGCCCTTAAGAGTTGGAAAATCCGAATCACTTCCCATAACGACTGCTACCTTTGCATCCTTAGAAACACACATATTTTTACCTCCATAATGTTTAAGAAAATTTCTTGAATTGTTTATTTATAAGTATTTTGAACTAATCCCATTTCACATAAATTATACTATCAAACCGACCATAGTTTGTCAATTGAAGATGATAAAAAAGCGAACATTTTCAGAATTTTCATCCAAAACATTCGCCTTTTGTTTTATTTAAACTTCAGTATGCATTTTGTCAAAACAACATATTCTTCCAGCTTAGTCTGGCAATATAATCTCTTTTATGCCAGGAAATTATCTTACATAAATTCCTACTTCACCAACATTTTAATGGTATTTCCCGAATATTCAAAAAATCAACACCGTTTTTTAACTTAAAAGCCAGGCCATTACAGGTAAGGTTATTACACATAGAATTGTTGTAATAAACACATTTTCCGTTGCAAATTTGTAATCCGAATCATACTGAGCGGCTAATGCCGGCACGATGGTCCCGCACGGCATGGCAAGCTGAAGGACCACTATACCTTTCACCATAGGGCTTAAATGGTTTCCCAGGGCATTCAAAACTAAAAGTGCCGCCAGCGGCATGAAAATAAGCTTTATAAATGCAAGTATAAACGAAGGATACCTCTTTAGAAAATCCTTGATACTGCCTATCCTGATCTCCGATAAAATTAATCCTATAAACAGCATAGAAAGAGGTATCGTGGTCTCACCAAGCCTGTTAAACGTTTTGTAGAACATGTCATATACGCTTTTGGCAAAGGGAGAGCTATTCACTATTCCCTGCAGATTTATCAATATGCAAAAAATGCCCAATGTAAAAGCAATAGTATTCCCGTTTATAAGGTGTTTCAAATTGCTTTTCCAATTGGTTGCCTTATGTTTATTGACAAGGTAAATTCCGAGTGTCCATAAAAGAGTATCGTTTGCAATATTGAAAAAAACTGCAAAAACCAGCCATGTTCTGCCGTAAACCGACTCAATAAGAGGAAACGCTAAAAACGCAACATTCCCGAACATGGAATGCATAAGGAAAACATTCCTGGTGGATTCCTTTAATTTCAATTTACCGGACACAGCCAGAGTGATTGAAAACGATATTAACATAAATATAAGTCCCAGAATATATATTAAGACCCCATTCCGGATTTCCTTACCCGTAAAGCTTTTGCTTGCCAGCGTGGTTAAAATATAAACGGGCGCGGTAAGCTTTATAACTACTTGCGATAAGACTATTCCTGGATTTCCGGGCAAGTATCCGCTTTTTCCCACCACAAAACCTACCAAAGCCAAAAGTCCCAGCATTATTATACCAACAGCCATATTGTATAACCTCTTACTCCCACTCGTTTCCGAGTTTTCTTTCTAATGTTTTTGTTTTTTAGGGCCATTTCCCCAAGAGAAATCCAGCAAAAGTCGAGAGGGCCTTGATGGCCCTGAGACTTTTATTTTGCTTTATTCATATTAACATATTTTTAGATGAAATCAATGGCTTTTTTACATCAAAGCTGACAATGTATTCTTCAACAAATGCTCCCTGATACGAATCACCACAAACTCTATCCTATTTCAACTCTCTCCTCTTCTTAAAAAACCTGTTATATACAGCCAAAACTACCGCTAATGGAATAGTTATTATCATCACATAAGTCATGGGATTTGCACAAATAGGCAGTATACCAATCTGCTCTGCACCATCGTCAACAATATATGTCCACGTTGAAGATGGATTTTTAAGACCTTCCTTATCCATATCCACACCATTTTCTGTAATCTCAACCCTGCTTAAAGCCTCAGCAATCTCACTGTCAATTTCCATACACATCTCATCAAAAGCACTAACCGCCTTCTCAACAAACTCATTTAACGGATTACTTCCCTTTATATTGACCAAATGGATGCTTTCCCGGATGTAAGATATATAGTCAAGGTAATCCGTCCAGCATCTGTTGATAAAATACATCGCAACCCTTTTTTCTGCTTCCTTTAAAGCCAATTCACCAACCACAGGAAGCAATTCGGAATATCTTTCACTCACCTCAAAAATACTCTTACCCGGCCTATCTAAAAGCACATCCCTCCTGCGTTTATGAATTATCAGCCTCTGCTGCTCAATAATATAAGAATACCTGCCGAGATTCCTTCTCAACTCAAAGTTTTGCCCCTCAATTATCCGCTGCGCACCCGCAATCTTATTCCGTATAAACTTATTCTCCACAGGTAATTCACTCTTATAAGGATACAGCTTATGTGGAATTAGCTCCTCTAGCCTGTATTTCACCATCAAAGCATCCTCTAAACCTATAAAGAACCGTGTCGAACCCGGATCTCCCTGACGCCCCGCCCTTCCCTTCAACTGATTGTCTATCCTTAGGCTCTCGTGACGATTTGTACCTACAACATACAATCCACCTAATTCACATACCTTTTCACTATCCTGCCCGTGTCTTCCACCAAGTCTAATATCCGTCCCCCTGCCTGCCATATTGGTCGAAACAGTAACCGCGCCTAACTCGCCGGCCCTGGCGATTACCTCTGCCTCCTGC
>JAEZNF010000498.1 GCA_023441845.1 Bacillota bacterium
GAACGGCACTGCAGTGAAATAGTGATATATAAACAGGCATCGTGTAATCGGGAACCAGGGTAGGTACTGGCATGCGAATGCAACTATTAGGAAAAATATCCGTTTATCCCGTTTCCACAGGCCAATAAAGATTGACATGAATATACATATTAATCCGAACCAGAAAATGAATGGATTACCCAAGACATACATATAAGAGAGCTTGGATGAATCAATGCTTGTAGTATCTCTGTATTCAAGCAAAGGCTTGTAGTTTAAAGGCCATTGCCATGGTTTGCACATGAAAGGGTGGGGCTCTGTAACGCCTTCATGGTAACCAAGCATGTTTTCCTGGTATCTTACAACTTCGTATAGGTCGTGGTTTGGTCCCGGAAGAGTAATAATGGGCAAATACGACGCAGTATAAATAATAACAGGTATTACAATAAAGAAGATTATGCAGCACAGACAGGTATATACAATGTTTTTCTTATAGAAGGTTTTGGTCCAAAGAGGAAGCTTGCCCTTATTGGTTCTAGAGTTTTTGGCTTTGTTGTAATCAATTATTTCAAATACCTTAGCAACAATAAAGAGTATGGCGATACCGAAAGCTGCATATACAGCGGTCCATTTGCTGGCAGAACCGAGTGCCCAGCAAATACCTGTAAGCAGCAACGGCTTAAGAGACTGCTTGAACCCGAGCTTGTAGGATTTCTTCATAAACACGTCATACATAAAGAAATATGTCAGTATTAAAAAGAACGTCGGATAGGAGTCTATGGTACCAATCCTCGTTTGGGCGAAATGCATACAGTCAAACATCATAAGGAACGCGCTTATAAAGCCGAATATTCTCTTGTTGAACATCTTTTTGCCCAGCAGATACATAGCAGGTATCATAGCGGCACCAAAGAGAGTACCCATTATTCTCCAACCGAAAGGATTCAGACCGAATATCAATATACCGATTGCCATGATTGCTTTACCCAGAGGAGGGTGTGTAGTTTCATACGGCTCCAACCTCTCGATGTTTTCAAAAGCGGTTCTTGGATGGTATATTTCATCAAAGTATGAGGAATTCATATAGGTATTGTAATATGAATGCTTATCCTGTTCATCAAAGAGGTTTTTAACGCTGCCCTTGTCCTTTGGCTGGCCTGTACTGAATTCTTCGATAGAAAATCCTTTTATCGGAGTCTTACTGCCTTTTTCGTAAAAGGTTATTTCGCTTAATGCCGGACCGTTATTTGAATCGTTGACAGCATCAACGGTGATCTTAATCTCATTTGTTTTGATACTCAAATTCTCCAGGTAACCCCATCTTAGTACAGTATAAACATCCTGTTTTATTGTGCCTATAGGCGAAAATTTTCCGTCGGCTTTTTTGTATTTGACAGAGTAGCTTCCGTCTCCGACATTATTGTAATAACCTATCCTGCCAATATCATAATCACGGTCGAATTTTACTGTAACACCTTCACCCGGTGTTGTGGGTCTCCAGAAGGTATCGGGTACATTCGTACTTCCGAGATTTATTAGTGCTATAATAATGTAAATTAAAGTCATGACACCCATTGTTATAAGGTCTTTACGGTCAATTTTAAAAACAGGTGCATGAGGTTTTTGATTACCGGAAGCTTTTGACTTTGAAGTGTCAATTGAAGCTGAAGCCGGATTGGCCTTTGTTTTTTGCGGCGCAGCAGGTTTTTTTGTTATAAAAAATACAACGGCTATTATAGCTGCAACACAAAGGATAGCAAGTATAACCATCCATGATTTACTGCCGCTGTTGTCGGTTGAACCGGTATTAGCTGCCTGGTCGCTGAAAAGGCTTATTACATTAGCTCCGTTTGGTAAATCGGTAACAGCTTCAACCGAAACATCGTCAAGGTACATCGTTCCTGTGTTAAGACTGCCGTATCCTCCGAGACCGGCGGTTAAAATAAGAGTTTTCTGGTCGGCACCGGTTCTGCCGTAGAGTACAAGAAGCCTCCAGTCACTTGTACCGGTCACGTCTTCTGAAGTGTCCATGATCATATCGGCTGAAAGGTTGGCGCCCTTTTTACCGGTTCCCACGTTTTCTGTTTTAACCCAGGCGGAAATTTTGTATATGGTGCTGGGTTCTACAGTAATAGATTGTTTAAGCCTCGTATCATTTTCTCTGGTGTTAACAATTTTAGCACAGTTATTCCCTTCATGATGAACATCACTCACAACACTTATATTTGCAGAACCTTCTGAGTTTTCCCAAATGTATTGGTTCCAAAAATATGGCGAGTCGGATTCCTCGAACCCTGGATTTTTTAATAGGTTTGCCCCTTCTGCATATGAAGCCCCGCAAAATAGGCCTAAGATTATTAAAGTAAGAATAAAAACTTTCTTCATTAATTTAACCACCCCTGATAAATTGTATTATATGTATTACGCCAAAATAATCCTAACAGAAAAGCCGGTATTAGTAAATACATACTTTCCTGAATTGTCTTGAACTGTCCTTAAAATCCGTTGATTCACTCCTTTCTTAAAAAATATTCAGGAGGCCTTAAATATTACTTCCGGTTCTTTTCATCACTCATGGCACTCCGTAAGTTAATGTAGAAAAGATTTATCCGAAGTTATATTTTAACCAGTCCTTGGTATTATCCGGATACACGTGCAGCAAGCTCAAAATTGTTTATCTTTGTCTATGAATCTGCTGATTGGTATATCCGGTAATTAGGCATTTTCATCTAAAATCCGGTACCGATGTTCAATTTATCAATTGCATTTGTAAATGCTGCTAAAAAAAGTACTGCAAATATCAATACCGCAAAGACGGATATTCTTACAGACCTTTTTTTATATGCGGCTATCTTTAGAATCCTTTTTTTAATAAAGGATTTGCTTCCTATAAAACCTACAGCGTTTGCGAGCTTAAAATTTGATGAGAAAACTTCTACCAGATGTATTAATGTTAAACCGTAACCTTTTTGTTCATCCCCGGAAAGATGTGATAAGACAAGCTCATCACATGCCATTTCGGCATCCTGACGCATCTTGTAGAAGGCATACCAGATAATCGGATTAAACCAGTGGATAACTATCAATGCCGATAAAAGAAGGTTCATCGGGATATCTTTTCTTTTAAGGTGAGCCAGCTCATGCATAATTGCGTACTTTAACTGTACGGTACTGCAATTTTGGAGCATGTTCACGGGAATAAGCAGCACGGGGCTCAATATTCCATATAGTGCAGGAGTATTTATGTTATAAACCTCCATAATTTTGATATCGCTTTTTATGTGCAAGCTTTTTTTTGAAATTTCAAGGCAGTTTATAAGTTCTGCGTCATCAATAGACCTTCCGATTTTAAGTTCATTGTTCAATTTTATGTTGCGCTTAATAATATGTACCCCCATACTGGCGGCTCCTGTAAACCATATAAGTATTCCCAGAATGGAAAGATATATAGTTCTATCCCTGTGTGCGGCAGCAGACGAACGCTCAATATACGACAGACTGTTTGAGTAGGGAATAGGAGTGCTTTTGGCAATAGTTGTCGTTGCGGTGCTGATTGTATTCATTACATCATAGCTTTTTGCCGTTATTTTGTCGTTTGTCAGGTCAAACAGGTTGTATATGCTTAATTTGCTTTCCGGACCGTATGGAATCAGAAGCTTTAAAAGTACAAGCGTCCAAAGAAAATAGTGCCATCTTGCACCAGGCTTGTTCTTAAAGATAAGTTTTATCAGCAATACCAGTATGACCAATAAAGTCGCCATCACTGTTGAGCAAGCTATCCATTTAAAGAATGTCACTGCTGCCATTAAAAATCACCTGCCTTTTATTTAAGCTTCTTTTCCAGAATATCTTTCAGTTCTTTTATTTCATCGGTAGATAACTTTTCATCCTCCAGTAAATTGGTGAGCATAACGTTTAATGC
>JAEZNF010000537.1 GCA_023441845.1 Bacillota bacterium
ACACTATTCACAGCATATCCTTTTTCCATAGGCGAGAAAAATTCCCTTGATAAATTCCTGAGTACTGCTTCATTAAAAAGAAAAAGTGTTATTACAGGAAGATATTTGTTTTCGTGTTTCAGCGCATTCCTTATTCTGCTGCTGGCTTTGTCGATGGTTATTTTAACATATGTGTATACAAAAGCACCGGTTGACTTACGAACCATAGTATTTGTCTCAAGTATTTCTGTATTTTTGTATTCGTTTATTATTTCATTTCAGATACCCTTATATTTTAAACTCGGATACTTGAAATCAAAAATGTTTACCTTTATTCCACTGTTTGGCGTGGGCTTTATTGTTCCCGCAATTACACTCATACCTTCGGGTAACAGTATTTCCGATTTTTTAAAATGGCTCTCCAATATAATTGAATATCATCCCTATTTATCTTCCATAGCGTTTATATGTATATCGGCTGTAGTACTTTCAGTCTCCCATGCTGTATCATGTAAAATATATGAGAATAAGGAATTATAAAAAACGGATACAAATTCATACTTTTGAACCCTTTTAGCTTCATATTTTGCAATTCGGTAATTTCATCAACATATAATATAAGAAAGCTCATGGATATTGAGGCCATGAGCTTTTTAACGTTTTATGCAAGGATATATTTGGGATGTGGTCAGCCGGCTTTAACGGTCCAATATAAAGCTTTTTAACACACCTATGATCTCTCTTGAAAAGTAGTAAGGCTTCAGGTGTTCCACACTGGGTGAAGGTGCCCCATACGCCTTCAAATCAAGTCTTTTGGCCAATTTCAAGGATCTGAACATATGAAACTCACTAGATACTATTATAGCTGTCTTAAGATTTCTTTCCTTCATAATTTTTTGTGAGTACTTTAAATTTTCAAAGGTACTGGTTGCTTTGGTTTCTTCTATTATTTTATTGCCGTCAACCCCGTTCTTTTTAAGCCATTCTTTCATTACGTGGGATTCGTTATATCTTTCATCGGGTCCCTGACCGCCGCTGACTATAATATAGTCTGTGTAGCCTTTTTTATATACCTCCAAAGCTTTTTGCAGCCTGTACAGAAGCGTATCACTTGGTGAATCGCCCCAAATCTGGCATCCCAGCACAATCATGGCATCGGATTTTTTTAACTCCGTTCCGTCGGTTTTGTCGATTATCAGATACAGTATTCCCCCCGCAATTATTATGCCGGCCAGTATTGCAAGCAGTGCAGGCCTTAATATAAATTTATAAAATTTTGTTTCCCGTAACCTTTTCCTTGACTTTGAAGTATTATTTATTTGCATTGGTCTCCATCCTTATGATTTCTCTTAATTTATTTGCCATTTCGTTCCGTGTACTGTCATAATCCGGACTTTCACCGGTTTCAATCGTTTTTAAATCCAGTTTGATGATATAAGCCGTTTGTTTGCCGTCCAAACCGTTTGTTTCAGACGCAAATGCAACTTCTCCTCCTTTTTTCGACCATGCTATAACACCCGAAGGATTCATGCCCTGAGTCAACTGCTCCAGACCGGTACCATCGGATTTTACAATATAAATGTCCCGCTTATTTCTCTCTCCCCCTGAATATGCAATCCATCTTCCGTCACTTGACCATGTCATTCCCGAAATATCCTCATATGAATTCAATTCTTTCAGTCTTTTTCCGTCCAGATCGGAAGTAACAAGCACATTTTCAGGCTTTTCTCCTGTTCCCTTACGTATATACGCTACGCTTTCACTATCCGGAGAGACCATATAGCTTTTTACATTTGAATCAATAAGCCTGAACTCCCTTTGAAACAAATCGAAAACATACAGGGGGGTATTGTCTTCACCGTCAACTCCGCCAATAAATATATATTTCAACCGGCCGGGCATCAACTCCCCGTTTTTTATATAGTCAATTTCCGGAACTTCAATATTGTTAAATGCTGGGATCATGCTGCTTTCTTTTATGTCCCCTGTCTTCATGTATGTAACTTTAGCCGGTTCAAGCAAAGTACCTAAAGCACCTTTATTGATTTTTTTATAGTACTTTTTTATATAATAGTTGGGGTTTGTCAGCATTATTTCACCTTCCCCGTCAAAGGAATAGTCAGGCGTTCCTTTTATGTTTACCGGCTTATCGGCATTTATTCCGGGCAAAAGCCTGGAATTTTTATTTTCGATATCAACCAGATAGTTCTCATACAAAAACATTTTTCCGTTTTTTGAAATCTTGAAACTGTAGTCATTCCGAAAAGGCGCTGTCAGAAGTTTTGTTGTCTCTTTTGATGCAGTTTTAACTAAAAAGATTTCTATATCCTTCCCTGTATTCTGGCTTACAATAAGATTATCCCAGGAAAAACCTTCAACCTTCCCGCTGCAAAACTCGTTAAAGCCCACCATCAAGCTGCTGTTAGCCTGACCGGGGCCTTCTATGACCGTAACCTTTTCACCGGAACTGCACCCCGTTAAAATAATTAAAAAGAATATTGATAATACCGCCAATGTTTTCTTCAACTTAAATCCCCTCCGTGTTTTATGATACAATCCCGGTATAAACAACGCATAAACACAGTGTAACAAATTTGTAAATTAGATTGAACGCGCGAAAGAATTTTCATAAATTGTTGCGCGTTCAATGGATCAAGGTATATGATTTCGCGAAAAAATAGAATTAGAAATGTAAAATGTTTTTCGCGAAACATATCGATTTAAACGTTTTTAGGAAGAATAATCCTAACCTCAGTGCCCTTACCTACCTCACTTAAGATTTCTATTCTTCCGTTGTGCTTTTCAATTATTTCCTTTGTAATGGAAAGTCCCAGGCCGTTCCCGCCCAATTCCCTGGTTCTGGCCTTGTCTACACGGTAAAAAGGCTCAAATA
>JAEZNF010000665.1 GCA_023441845.1 Bacillota bacterium
GCTTCACGGCCTGCGGCTCTGTACGCAATCGCCAGTGCTTCCTCCTTCGTTAGTGCAGCAGTTCTGTTGAATCTCTTGGAGGTACTCTCCAGGCCTTTCATAATCCCAAGTGCGCCTGCCTCATAAATGGCATCCCTGGACCAGACATTGCCTGCCACATCAACATAAGATAGGTTGCCAATCACCGCCGTAGCTCCGGCATCACCGTAATATACTGCCTCCGGTTCTTCTGCCGCTGTACTGTACATCGGAACGACTCCTGTGAAAAGCATTGCCAGTATCAGGCACCCTGCTGTAACCGTTAAACTCCTATGGCTTCTATTCCCATGGTTTTTGTTTATTTGGCTGTCATTGCCGTTGTCTTTATTTATATGGTCTTTGTTTTTGTGTTTTTTAAATACTATACTCAATTTAAGCTTCCTTCCTGTTTAGGAATAATCAAGACAAATAAGCCGATATGTACATCAGGCTTTTTACCTGTAATATATATCGGCTTGTAATGCTTCAAATTTAACACCTAGCAGGTTTTTGTTATTTTAAATTTATGTTACATCACCCGAACCATACCTCAGATACGCTCATAAATCACAGGCGAAAAGTAGGATTGATTTTTGTGATGCAAATTGTGGAAGAACATAGTATGATAAGGATAATCTGTAAAAGAGTGAACTGTTAACCGATGGTCTGATGTTTATCTGCAGCATTATTATCGCAGGTCTGGATTATTGTGTTAATTAATTGCTTTCTTAATATATCCAGTAGTTATAGGTAAAAGAATTGAAAAAAGGAGACATATTATGATGACAAATCCGATTACAATGAAGCCCCTTCATGTCGGTAAGCTACTAGTAAAAATGCTGGTAAGAATTCTGACTATTTTATTATGCACAATAGTTTTTCTTGTTATAGTGCTAACATCCATTCAGTATTTTTCGGTTAAAAGCGAAAGAGCACATTATCCGGCACCAGGAGTGATGGCAAATGTTAACGGAAAAAAGATGCACATATTCACTGAAGGAGAAGGTGAAAACACCTATGTCCTATTGAGTGGCGGAGGTATTGGTGCACCTGTTTTGGAATATAAACCCTTGTGGTCGCGTTTTGCAGAACACGGGCGCGTTGCCGTCGTGGAATACATGGGATATGGATGGAGTGATGAAATAAATACCCAAAGAACTTCGGAGAATATCGTTGAGGAAATGAAAGCAGCCTTAATAGAAGCGAATATAAATCCGCCTTATATTTTGGTAGCCCATTCTATTGGAGGCATCTATGCGATGAAGTATTCTCAAATGTACGCAGAGGACCTGAAAGCTATCATAACACTGGATACAACCTTGCCAAGAGGAATTATCCAAGCCAACGAGCACGGGCAAACAATACAGGAAACACTACCCCCATTCGACACTATTTCAATTCTAAGAAAAGCGGGTGTTCTACGAGCATTTCTTTGGATGAACCCTTTGTTGGTAAGTGGAGCGCCTCAGGAAGTCTACACAAAAGAAGAAGCTCAAATGATTGCTATGGTTACCAATTGGAATTATGCAAACAAAACAATGGATAACGAGTTTCAGACATTGGAACGAAATATGATTGATCTTACAGACGCAATGTTTCCCAAAGAACTGCCAGTTCTTATGATACAAGCTAATCCACCCGGAGAACAATCAGAAGTATATGAATGGTCTTTATCCGAGCGCAAGCGGTTGACTCAAAGCTTAAATTGCGGAAAAGTGCTGGAGTTGCCGGCCGGCCATAGTGGTATCTATTGGATCCTGTCAGATAGCATTGTAAAAGAAACACTTTCCTTCTTAGAACAGGCAACCCAGCAAAAATAGAAGATTCAATGAGCACTTGAGCGAATTGTGCGCCAAAACGCGTCTTTGCAGCGTAAAATACGCTGCGGGCGCTTTAGCGCCTTCCTTACGCGTTTTGCGTGTATCGCGCCGCGAGCATTTTATCAAATGCTCCTTCAGAGGGAGATTAAACCTACAACTGAAGTGGGAATCTGTTTATCCCCTGCCTATAGAGGCGGAGGTCTTAGGAGCATTTCTTAAATTTATGTTACATTGTCCTAATTATTGTTCAAACATACTTTCTATCATTTTGATAATATGCGGGTACAAGTCCTCGTATAAATAAGTAGGTGATTGATACCTTACTGTATATGTTAGATTGTCTGTACCATTATAATCTACAAAAGTTATCTCTCTTAATGTACTGTTTTCATATTTTTTATATACTGCTTCAAGCCCATTTATGTCTATTAATTCGATTTGTATTGAATCTCCTCCAAATTGCCTATACATACCGTTTATTGTAATTTCAATATCATTATGACCACCGCCTTCTGCATAATCCAGCTTTATTCCAGTGGTTTCGGGAGACAACTTGAATTTTTGTGTTATGTAGTCCTTCCTTTCATCTATTGCCTTATTGTATAATCTATCCGCAACTTCACCGATTAGCTTATTATTCTTAATTTTATCATTCGTAACAAGGCCATATTTAAAGTGATATTGATCTGGCAAAACCTTTGGTTTTTTGAATTTAATTGTCGAGTTCTCAATTACATCCTCCAAAAGGTTGAACCGTTTGTCTTTACATAGCAAACTCATAGAACCGTCTATTTTATATGCATCTGTTACAATAAATAATTCTGCCTCATTATCCCTTAACTTATATTTATGGATAGACATTATCCCGGAGTACTCTTTAAGAATAGTTATCAATTTTTCACGTTCACCAATTTCATCATCGCTATATTCTATTTTTTGGTATTCATAAAGTACTTTTCCATCGTCATTTCTGATGTTTGTAGAAGTGATGACACGATGTGTTTTTATAAAATACCTAATAATATCCTTCCCATATGCGGCAGAAGAAATCACTATTAGCAATAGTGCTGCGAGCAGTACTATTATTTTTATTTTTCGCTTTACATTCCATTTGCCTTTTGCAGCTTGTATGCGATTTATCGTTAAGCTTTCATCAAACTCAGGAACAGCTCTTCGTTTCAGATAAGCTTCAAATTCTTCATATGTTTTAAGTTCGTTCATCAGCCTCAACTCCTTTCTCAACATTGAAGCACATTGATATACGCTTTTTTGCCCGTTCATAATTTTTGCGTATAGCCTCAGGTTTTCTATTCATAATCTTGGATATATCTTCGTAATTAAAGCATTGCACTACCTTGAGTATTAAAATACTTTTTTGCCAGTCAGAAAGCATATTCAGAGCCCTTTGAGTCTGCTCACTGAATTCTGAATCAATCAATGCTTCTTCGGGTGTCATTGTACTCGAAAGCATATTGTCATCAAATGAGACTTGTATTTTAAACTTTCTTTTTCTCAAAACATTCAAACAATGGTGATAAGCTACTTTATATATCCAGAAGGAGACAGAATCGATTTTCTTCTTTGATAAATTACTGTATGCTTTTAGAAAAATCTCCTGAACAGCGTCCTCAGCATCTTCTTTGTTTCGTAACAGATGATAGCAGTAAGAAAATATTTCACGGCCATATTCCTTCACTAAACCCTCGATATCCAATTCAGATGCTTTTAAGTTTTCATTTGTATGCAGAACATCCACCTCCTGCTCTGAACTCCGGTCCGATTCATTAATCAGTCACCATGCCCCATCTTTCTGAACCTTATATATGAACTCTATATTTTTGTCACCTTACATCAATTATATATTTCCATATTAATAAAGACACATATTTATCTATATTTGTGACATCATTTGTAAGAAAAACGTAAATTGCATACTTCTGGAGCTTAGTTAGGATATAATTACGCTCCACTTTTGCCGTGATGGGATTTTGCTGCGTAAAGATGAAAAACCTATAACAGATAAGCAGATGATATTTAACCTAAACTGCCATATAATAAAGCAGATATATTTCTGACAACTGATAAAAACTTAATACGCATTTTTATCTCCGTTTCACACATCTATAATGGAAAAATGCTACATGATGCATTTTTCGTTTGCATATTCATCCGAATGTTCGTCAGCTACAAAAAGAAGACGTAACCAAACTTTTGTTTGAATCACGTCCTCTTTCTCTATTCGTCTTTCATCGGTATTCTTATGTCCGAATCAGAACCTACATCCTCTCCGGTGCACCAATACTGATGATGTCCAGTACATTTTTAATAACGATCCGCGTCGCAGCCACAAGGAAAAGTCTGGCCTTCATCAAGCCTTCTTCCTCACCTTTTACCCTGCATGCATTGTAAAAGCTATGGAAAAGGGAGGCAACATCGGTTACATATCTTGTGAGCCTGCTGGGTTCAAGGGTCTGAGCAGATATTCTGATTTCATCGGGGAATTCCGCCAGCTTTCTCATCAGCTCCAGCTCCTCCTGAGCCACAAGCCTTGTCAGATCGGCTTCATCCGCGCCAGGCACTGTTATCCCTTCGCTTTCCAGAAGCCTGATCATGCTGCAAATCCTTGCATGGGCATACTGTACATAATAAACCGGATTTTCGTTGGATTGCTTAACAGCGAGATCCAGGTCAAAATCCAAGTGGCTGCCCGAAGCCTTAGTGTTAAATATAAATCTGGCAGCATCCCTTCCTACATCCTCAAGGAGATCATTGAGTGAAATAGCCCTGCCTGTCCTCTTGGACATTCTGGCCACTTCACCGTCTTTGAACAAACGGACCAGCTGAAATAGCACAATGTCCAGCTTTGAAGGATCGATTCCCAACGCTTCAACCGCAACCTTCATTCTGGCAACATGACCATGATGG
>JAEZNF010000605.1 GCA_023441845.1 Bacillota bacterium
AAATAAAGGTTTGACGGGCACACCAGCAGCCCTTATAATTGACAAAAGATACCGATTTCTCTTCCGGAACTGTCCTAAAAGTACAAAGCATATCCAAAAAACACCAAAATAAGCTTACCCTAACACAAAAAACCCCTGCGGAGCTTTTACCGCAGGGGTTTTTACGTATTTCTAAAATTCCGCAGACTTTGCAGTTCTCGGATAAGCCACAACATCTCTTATATTTGACATTCCTGTAAGGTACATGATCATTCTCTCAAAGCCCAGTCCAAAACCGGCATGCTTTGTTCCTCCATACTTTCTTAAATCCAGATACCACCAGTAGTCGTCTTTACAAAGATTCATTTCATTCATCCTGCTTTCAAGAAGCTCCAGTCTCTCTTCCCTCTGGCTGCCTCCGATGATTTCCCCAACTCCAGGTACCAATAAATCCATTGCAGCAACGGTCTTACCATCATCATTCATCCTCATATAGAATGCCTTGATGTCTTTCGGGTAATCAGTCACAAATACCGGTTTTTTGAAAACCTCTTCGGTTATATACCTTTCATGCTCGGTCTGAAGGTCAGCACCCCATTCAACAGGGTATTCAAACCTGTCTTTTTCCTTTTTCAAGATTTCTACAGCTTCTGTGTAGGTAATATGCGCAAACTCCGAACCAACCACATTTTCAAGCCTCTGGAACAGAGTCTTGTCTATGAAGTTGTTGAAAAACTCCATTTCTTCCGGAGCATTCTCCATGCAGTAATTTATTATATACTTTATCATATCCTCTGCAAGCTGCATGTCGTCACTTAAGTTTGCAAAGGCTATTTCGGGTTCAACCATCCAGAACTCGGCCGCATGCCTTGCCGTGTTTGAATTCTCAGCCCTGAAAGTAGGCCCAAAGGTATATATATTCCTGAACGCCATACAGTAGGTCTCGCCCTCAAGCTGCCCGCTAACCGTCAAACTGGTCTCCTTACCGAAGAAGTCCTGTGTCCAGTCTATTTTTCCATCCTGGTCCCTTGGTATGTTATTCAGATCGTTTGTTGTAACCCTGAACATTTCTCCTGCGCCTTCGCAGTCACTTCCTGTGATTATGGGTGTATTAACATATACGAAGCTTCTTTCCTGGAAAAACTTATGGATTGCAAATGCAGCAAGGGATCTGACCCTGAAGACCGCTGAGAATGTATTTGTACGAGGCCTTAAATGTGCGATTGTCCTCAAATACTCAAGAGAGTGCCTCTTTTTTTGCAAAGGATATTCAGGAGGACAGTTTCCTTCAATATCAATTTTTGATGCCTTGATTTCAAATGGCTGCTTGGCATTAGGAGTCTCTACAACATCACCCTCAACAACTATGGAGGAGCCAACTCCAAGTTTGGCTATATCTTTAAAATTAGATATTTTATCTTCCTCAAATACTATCTGGATGTTTTTAAAGAATGACCCGTCATTGAGTTCAATAAATCCAAAAGTCTTTGAGTCCCTGACTGTTCTAACCCATCCTGAAATTTTGACAGCTTTATTTATGTAGCTGCCTGTATCCTTAAATAAATGCCTTATAGTAGTATTCGCCATTGAACACTCTTCCTTCCACAAATTTGTAAATGTCTTTAAAAATGTAAAGCACTTCTATTTTTTATTTAGTAAATCCCGGTAAACCCCGCCTTAACACGTCCTTTTACAAAAGTTTGATGTTAGCCTTTTCACATGCGCTGACCATATCCTCCGGCCATACCGAAGATTGTACTTCCCCAACATGAGCTTTTCCCAAAAAGAACATGCAAATACGTGACTGTCCAAGTCCTCCGCCTATTGAGTACGGCAGCTTTCCGTTCAACAAATCCTTATGGAATTGAAGGTTTTTACGGTCTTCACAGCCTGCAAGCTTAAGCTGCCTTAATAGAGCGTCTTCATCAACCCTTATTCCCATTGATGAAACTTCATAAGCAATTTGAAGCACAGGATTCCAGAATACTATATCTCCGTTCAAAGTCCAGTCATCGTAATCAGGTGCCCTTCCGTCGTGTTTAATTCCGGATTTCATAACCTCTCCTATATTCATTATGAATACAGCCTTCATTTCCTTGACTACAGCGTTTTCCCTCTCCTTAGGGGACAGGTTCGGATACATATCATCCAGTTCCTGGGTGGTTATGAACTTGATTTCATCAGGTAATACTCTCTGAAGGCTCGGATACTTGCTGCAAACATATTCCTCAGTTGCCTTAAACACCTTAAATATTTTCCTGACTATATTTTTGAGAGTTTCAGTGTTTCTTTCACTTTTTTCAATTGCTCTTTCCCAATCCCATTGGTCTACGTAAACCGAATGAAGATTATCAAGGTCCTCGTCTCTTCTGATGGCGTTCATGTCGGTATATAAACCTTCCCCGGACTTGAAGCCGTATTTCTTCAACGCCATACGTTTCCATTTTGCAAGAGACTGCACAATTTCTACAGTATCGCCGCCTACGCCCTTTACATCAAAGGAAACAGGCCTCTCAATGCCGTTCAAATTATCATTCATTCCTGTTTCGGGCCTTACGAAAAGAGGAGCCGATACCCTGGCCAGATTCAATTCTTTTGCCAGTTCATCCTCAAAAAAGTCCTTTATCAACTTTATTGCAGCTTCAGTCTCCTTAACGCTCAAAGAAGACCGGTAGTTTTCCGGTAAAATCAGGTTACCACCCATAAATCCTCCTCCTAAACAATCAATTATATATTTTTACTTCTTATTTCTCCAAAACCGTTACCTTCTTCATTTTTACTTTCTTTTGGGGAGCCGACATTTCTCCCCGAGAATTGAGACCTACAGGTGTATCAGCTATCTTGTCCAACGTAGCTTCCCCTTCTATGAGTTTTCCAAAGGCTGCATACTCTCCATCCAGGGAACTTGCATCTCCATGCACAATAAAGAACTGGCTGGTTGCCGAATTCGGATCATTTGTACGTGCCATAGAAATGACGCCCTTGGTATGCTTTAGTGTATTTTGACTAAAACCGTTTGACGAAAACTCACCTTTTATAGCCTTATCAGAGCCACCTACTCCATCTCCGTCCGGATCACCGCCCTGAATCATGAAACCCTTTACTATACGGTGAAATGTCAAACCGTCATAAAAGCCATTTTCCGTTAATTGAACAAAGTTAGCCACCGTTTCAGGTGCATATTCGGGATATAATTCCAGTACCATCTTACCGCCGTCTTCCATCTCGATTTGAACCTTCGGGTGCTTTACATTACTCTTATTTTCCGGACTGCTTTCACTTGCGGCGCTCGGACTGCTTTCAACCTTGCCTTCGCTGCCAGAGCCACTCTCATCTTCATTATTTTTTAATTTACTTCCACAACCTGATGCAATTACAGATACAAAAGCAATCATCAATAATACCGAAACTGCTTTAGAAAACAATTTTCTCTTCATTTATTAATCCTCCCTGTACTAAAAAGATACAAAAAAATAATACTCTATTTTTATTTAAAAGTCTAGCTCCTTATATGAACAGAACGAATATTCCATATTGATTTTTTTTGAGGAATAATATATCATTTACATGAAAAAGAGATAGATAGAGAAAATATATAAATGTCTTTAAAGTTAGTACTTTGGGTGTGGCAACTTTTCAGGCGTAAGGCGTATTGAGCCTTACGTTTTTTAATATGTATAACAAACCTAATAAGAAAAAGGCTCTAGGCATCGTGGTCTAGACTCTAAGGCAAACAGTGTTGTGAGCCCTTCTGCCTTTTGTGTGATTTTTCTTCGATAAATGACTGATAATATATTCCATGGAGGATTGATATAATGAGAAAAACAAAAATAGTATGTACTTTAGGTCCCGCTGTTGACAGCGAAGAAATGCTTAAAAAACTTATGCAAAAAGGCATGAATGTAGCCAGAATGAATTTCTCACACGGCTCTCATGACGAGCATAAGAAAAGGATGGATAAGTTTAAAGCAATAAGGGAAGAACTGGGCCTTCCTATTCCATTGTTACTGGATACGAAAGGTCCGAAAATAAGGATAGGTAAGTTCAAGGAAAACTCGGTAACCCTAAAACAGGGCGATAGCTTTGTGCTGGTAAACAAAGACATAGTAGGCGACAACGAAAAGGTGTCGGTCGATTACAAAGACCTTTATAAAGACGTAAAAATAGGCGGCCGTATTCTTATAAATGATGGTCTTGTCGAACTGGAAATCAAAGATATCAAAAACAAGGACATATACTGCACTGTGCTAAACGGGGACGTCATCAGCAACCATAAGGGAGTTAACGTACCGGATGCCGTTATCCAGCTTCCTTCCCTTACGGAGAAAGATGTTGCTGATATCAAGTTCGGGATTGAAAACGAAGTAGACTTTATTGCCGCTTCCTTTGTCAGGAAAGCCGCAGATATTATAGAAATTAAAAAGGTACTGGAAAAATTCGGCGGACAGGGTATAAATGTCATTGCCAAAATTGAAAATCGCGAGGGCATACAAAACATAGATGAGATAATAAAGGTTTCGGATGGTATCATGGTAGCCAGGGGAGATATGGGTGTTGAAATTCCGGTTGAAGAAGTTCCCATCGTACAAAAACGCCTTATCGAAAAGTGCTTCAAAAATGGCAAACCTGTTATAACTGCAACTCAAATGCTGGATTCCATGATACGCAATCCAAGGCCTACAAGAGCTGAGGCCAGTGATGTTGCAAACGCTATTTACGATGGTACAAGTGCCATAATGCTGTCTGGGGAGACAGCATCAGGAAAATACCCCATTGAAAGCCTTGAGGTAATGGCAAAAATTGCCAAAGAAGCAGAACACTCCATGAATTACTGGAAGAAGTTTTCAGGTGTTCAGTATGAGATAGTTTCCAATGTTACCAATGCAATCAGCCACGCGACCTGCACAACAGCTCAGGATCTCAGTGCTTCGGCAATAATTACCGTTACGCATTCAGGTCATACGGCAAGGATGATTTCAAGGTTCAGGCCTGCTGCACCTATTATAGCAACCACCGTATATCCCAGAGTGCAGCGCCAGTTGTTCCTGTCCTGGGGAGTACTGCCCTATCTTGTCAAAGAAGCATCCACAACCGATGAAATGTTTGATATGGGTGTGGAAAAGGCATTGGAATCGGGTATTGTAAAAAACGGCGATCTTGTAATTATAACTGCCGGTATACCTGTGGGAATAAGCGGAACAACAAACATATTGAAAGTTCATATTGTCGGTAAGGTTCTTGTGAAGGGAAAAGGCATTAAAATGGGATCAACTACCGGGGAATTGTGCGTAGTAAGAACCAGCGAGGAGCTCAAAAACAATTTTTCGGAAGGAAGTATAATTGTAGCACCTTTTACAAACAACGAAATGCTGCCCATATTAAAGAGGGCTTCTGGCATAATCGTCGAAGAAGGCGGTTTGAGCTCACATGCTGCTACAATCGGTCTTGCACTTGAGATTCCCGTTATTACCGGAGCTGAAAATGCCACCCAGATTTTACGCAGCGGCTCAGTTGTAACAATTGATTCAGACCGGGGCATTGTGTACTACGATGCAAGTAAGGTATAATACCT
Organism: Bacillota bacterium; assembly: GCA_023441845.1. GTDB lineage: Bacteria > Bacillota > Clostridia > Acetivibrionales > DSM-2933 > JAEZNF01. Next base: position 5,552 of record JAEZNF010000605.1, read on the forward strand.
TTTGATAAGACTAAATTTATACAGGAATAAATCCGATATATATAATAGCTAATATAAGCTAATATAAAAATTATAGATGACAGGATGGGCTCTATGGACGGCACAGTACTTGTAATGGATTATTCCGGCTTTGAAATTAAAAAAATCAAATATATATTGTCAAGCATCGGGAATTTCGATTTTATTGAAATTTCCGATGTCAACAGGTTTTATTCTTCTTTTAACGAATTGAGCAATCTTACGTTGATTATTATGGATTTAGCCTTCCCCACCGAAAAGGAAGGCTTTTCCTTATTGGCATCAATTAGAAACTCATCTCATTTAAAAGATACCCCGGTTATTATAACATCAAAATCGGATAACGTTGAATACCGAAATGCTGCTTTAAAGCTTCTGGCAAATGACTATATTCAGAAACCTTATAAGCCCTCACGCCTTGAAAGTTCCGTGCGCAGCATAATAAAAATAGAAAAACGTTTTTCATATCCGGTCGATGAGTCCGCCAAAATAATCATGTCTTTTGAAGAGTATTTCGCAAAAGAGCTCAACATGGCAAAGCGTACCAGGCGATGCCTGTCAATTATACTTATAACACTGATTAAACCGAAAGAGGAAAAGCTCAAAAACATTGAAAATATTACCGAAATAATGGACAAGGCATATTCCATTGCCATAGATAAGGTAAAGAAGTCACTTCGTGTTACCGATTACGCCGTCCTTAACAATAAAGATATTATCGTAGTTTTACCCAATACAGACCCTTCAGGAGCACTGGTCGTAAACGAAAAAATCAGTCTCTATATAGACGTAGGCCTTAACAGCATTGATATAAAGTTTGATGATTTCTTTTTCTCAACTTGCGTAACGTATCCCGAGGACGGCAGCGACTTCCAGTCCCTCATGGAACGAGCAATTAAGAGCGTTACCGAAAAAGAAATGCTCGAAAAATTCACAAATATACTTGACGAAACCAAGGTATATGCCCGCAGC
>JAEZNF010000022.1 GCA_023441845.1 Bacillota bacterium
ATTTCAGGCAATTTTTCAATTATCATCTGGGTGACAGCAGCATCGTTGTACATTTTAAATGCTTCTGCTTTTTTCGCCATAGCCAAAGCTTCAGCTTCACCTTTTGCTTTAATGATTTCAACTTCAGCCATACCTTCAGCCCTTTTGGCCTTAGCTTTTGCTTCACCTTCTATTTCTATTGCACGGGCTCTTGCTTCAGCTTCTGCAACTTCCTTATATCTATTTGCATCGGCATTTTTTGTAGCTCTATAGTTTTCTGCATCAGCCTGCTTCTTAACAGTAGCTTCAAGTTCTTTTTCTTTTCTGATAGCTTCTTGTTCGGCAAGTTCTATTTCTTTTTGTTTTCTGACAATTTCAACTTGCATTTCGGTTTCAGCTACATCTTTTTTAACCACGTTTGCTTTTATATCGTAAGCCAAGTCTGCTTCCGCTTTAGCGGTTTGTTGGTCCTTATTATAGGATTGAACTTTCAGTTCTTTATCCCTGTTAGCCTCTGCGATTTGGGTTTCAGCGTGGATTCTTGCAGCCTCACCCTCTCTATTTGCCTCAGCTGTTTTAATTTTGGTTTCTTTTGTTGCATTAGCCTCTGCAATTTGAGCATCTCTTTTAACTTCTGCAATTCTTGGTTTACCGAGAGCTTCCAAATAACCGTTTTTATCAGCTATATCCTTGATAGTCAAAACTTTTAATTCAAGTCCTAGGTTTTGCAGTTCAGTTGCAGCAACTCCCTGTACATGGGAAGCAAAAGTTTCCCTGTCTTTATAAATCTCTTCAACAGTCATTTTAGAAACAATTTCTCGAAGTTTACCCTCAAGAACCTGTTGGGTTGTTTTGGATATAACAGCCAGCATGTGATCCAATCCTTTTGAAGTGTTGAACTGCTCGGCAGCTGAAAGAATTGATTCCTTATCTGATTTGATTTTGACTACGGCAACACCATCAGCTATAATACCAACACCTTGGGATGTTAATGCACCATCAATACGAATATCGATCTGCATATTTTCAAGTGACATAATATCTGTTCTCTCTAATAAAGGTACAACAATTCCACCACCACCGGTGATTACCCTTCTGCCCCTAAATCCTGTGATTACCAATGCTTTGTCCTGTGGTACTTTTCGATACATTGAAAAAAGACTGAATATTAAAATGAACACTACAGCTACTATTAAAAAGGGTACTACTGAAACTAATGAAAAACCTGTCATATGATCCTCTCCTTTACATAAATCAATTGTTTAGTCATGATTAAGAAATAACTTCTAGATCTCTTCAATTTCAGAAACATAAAAAACACTATTATCTAATTTGCAAATCACTACTCGCTTTCCCTGTTCCACTGGTTTACCTTCGATGTGCTTAGCCGGTGCAGTATGTCTTATGTCATTTACTACGTATCTTATTTTTCCAAAACCGCCTTCAAGTATTGGAGAAACAACTTCAGCCGGCGTACTTACCAAATCTTTTCTTGATACATCACTTGAATTTTCGGATCTGTACAAGGGAATAGCTATATACCTATATAGTAAGAATGAAGCAAGTACTGCTGAAACTAATGATACCCCAAACACCAATATAGCTATCCATTTGAAATACTCAGTACCTAATATACCAATTCCACCAAATACAGTTAAAAACGATACTGCAACGAGTGGGTTGATTAATATGGAAAACCAGGAAAGAAAAGAATGTTGTATACTTGACTGGTGGCCGGAGTGTGTATGTGCATTAGCATCTCCTGCAACATGGCTATGTCCGCCAATATCCCCATGTCCTCCTGATCCTCCCAAATCTCCGTCTATATGTCCCATATGATGTCCAATGTGCAATGCCCCGGATATTCCGTTAATTATAACTGATACAAAAGTGTACAGTATTCCAACGATAAAAATTATCCTGTAAAAAATGTCCATATCAAACGTTTCCCTCCTCTCATAGTCCCTGCTTTCTTGATAATGCATAAATACGGGTTGATAAAGGAATACTTTTAACAATGTCTAGGAAATTATGGTGTATTCTATATCAAAATTTCTCATGACAATATATCAATGTTACAAAATCGCAAGGGATTTTGTTCATCCTGACTATATTAATTATACCAACAATAATATATTAAGTATATGTAATATTTATTAGTATATCGCTATTTTCATGGAACATGTTACAAAAACCAAAGAAAGAAATATGTATGACATTGTTTAAAGAAGTTCCTATAGATAGCATCTCTGAAAAGAATTGATACACCTATGAATTGTTTACGCTCATAAACCGGAGTTATATCAATTGAAAAGGGTTTTCCCTAATCCTTGTGATATACTGCATCCTCCAGCGATATAAGCCGCTGTTCCTTACTGCATTGGTTTATTGTCTGGATCAACATTTCTGCTGCATCTAATAAATGCTCACATCCAGTAATTGTTTTGCTGAAAGCGGCACCAATGGGCATCTCTCCAAAGTACCTGACAAAACGCTGGTTCATTTCGGTTATATAATAATTTTCATCAATCACAATAAAACCTTCGGATATGTTATCAATTATACTTTCAAGGTTTGCAAACCTGTTTTTTCAAACCTTACTCTTATGTTGAAAACCCCGAATCTAACGGCAAACATAACAAAGAAGACAAAAATCAATGCCACAATCCATACATTATACTGCCAAACATTATAGACATTGAAAATACTTGAGAGATAATTCGTCATAAGAGAAAACATAGTGGGCGGAATTACAAGAATCGTAGTTAAAATTTGCTGTTTTTTGTGCTTTGGATTTCGTGCTTTAAAGCAGGAATATAAAAGCGGTATATTGGCACCTATGACATAAGGCGCCACCCAAGCCGACAGAATAAGGTAGGACGGCTTAAACGCGTTTGTCACGTGATAAAGTATATATACGCTCGTGAATATCAGTAGCTTTACTCAGAGCCGGTTACTTAAAAGAGGAGGTATAGCAACTGTTAAGCTGCCATACCCCTTTTTAAGAAACAGTGTCATCAAAGATACTTTACGTTGAAGAATTACAAATCCTGATTACTTTACTTTTGCGTAAAGAGTTGCTTAATGAAGCGCATACCTTTAATGATGATAGCTATGGTTATTCAGGGTATTATAAAGACAGTTCCATAGATAAATTCTTAAATAGCGATTTTTTATCTACTTTAGACCCTCAAATTCAAAATTCTATTGTTAGTAGTGAAATAACAATAACTTCAAAATCCAGTTTGGGTGTAACCGGGACAGATACAGAG
>JAEZNF010000051.1 GCA_023441845.1 Bacillota bacterium
TAACGGAGCCGGCAAAACAACAGCCATGAAGATTATGACCGGCTTAATGAAGGCAGACAGCGGGGACGTTAAAATATTCGGCCACAGCATATTTACCGATTTTGAAAAAGCCATGCAAAAGGTAGGATGTATTATTGAGACTGCGGAATCCTATTCGTTTTTGACAGCGTATGAAAATTTAAAGCAGTTTTCCAGGTATTACAGCAATGTTGATAATAAGAGAATTGACGAAGTACTGGACATTGTAGGAATTTTTAAATATAGAAACGAAAAGACAAGAAATTTCTCGCTCGGGATGAAGCAAAGGCTGGGAATAGCTGCCGCAATTCTTTCAAGGCCTGAGGTAATTATACTTGACGAACCCTTGAACGGACTTGATGTAGAAGGTATGGTTGATATGAGAAACCTATTTAAAAGACTTTCCGAAACCGAAAAAACAACCCTGTTTATTTCAAGCCACCTTATCCATGATGTCGAGCTTACCTGTAACAGGATAGGAATTATATTCGGCGGAAAAATCCTGAACGTTGATTATACCGAAAACATACTTAAAAATTACGCTTCACTTGAAAACTATTTTATAAGCGAGGTAGACAAAAATGGGCGCGTTTAAAGCATCACTCATAAACGAAATAGAAAAGATGTACAAAAAGAAAAAAGTGGTGGTAGTACTCATTATTTCTCTTATTACCATAGTAATGAGCCAGTTGGTTGTGTCCGGGGTCAGATACGGATTCCATTTCAGACTTTTTGACGGTTCTTATTTTCCCAAGTTTGTACTTGGCTTATTTGTTTATACCATTCTTCCTTTATTCACTGCACTTGTGGCAATAGATGTTTTTACCGGCGAGTTTTCTCATAATGTTATGAAAATAACATTTACCAGGCCTGTAACAAGATTCAAGCTGTTTTCTGCAAAGATATCGGCTATCGGCTTCTTTGTCGCTGCAAATCTCTTGATTGTAATGATTTTGTCTATAATAACAGGCTTTATATTTAACCCTTCCTCCATTACAGCCGAAGGAATTGTTAGAGTAGTAATTTCATACCTTGTAACACTTTTACCGGTAATGGTTTTAGCTCTTGTTATAATATTTTTCGCCAACTTCTTCAAAAGCGGTGTTGCGGTATTCTTTCTGAGTATCCTTCTTTATATAGTGTTTACAGCTTTGGGTTTAGTCTACTCCAGGTACGACAGCCTGTTTATAACATCTTTCCTGGGTTGGTATAATTCCTGGAATTCCGACACACTGCCCGTAGCAAAGCTTATAAGAGAATTTTTGATTATGTCCGGAAGCGGCGTTATGTTTTTTACAGCAAGCTTTTATCTTTTTGATAAAAAGGACTTATAATATGTGTGACTGGTAAAGGGTGAGCCTATGAGCTTAAAAAAACGTTTGATTATTTCAAATGCTGCGATTGTTATTATCCCTTTATTAATAACAATTGTGGCATCTTTTGCTTTCACTCTGGTTTATTCCAGGGTTTTTGATACCGATATAAAATTTGAAGATGTCAAAAAGCTTACAACCGTGCAGTATGAGCTTCTAAAATCAGATAGGAGCCTATTTCAGCAAAATCCGGATTTGGTATTGGAAAAGGATTACCAACAGTTTCTGTCTGCAAAATTTTCAAACATCAAGGCCCGGTTAATAGTCCTTAAAAGGTATGAAATAGTGTTTTCAACGGAACAGTTTAACCAGATTGATGTAGAAAAGTCTCTTCAGGCCGCAAAAAACGAATTTATAAATAATTCTGTTCTCATAAACGGAGTTTCATATATAGTAAAAACAGTTACTTTTTCATATAAGGATGGACAGCAAGGCACTGTCATTCTGCTTGCACCGGTTAGTAAAGAAAGCTCGGCCGCCAAAAAACTGATTTTATTTGTAGTTATTTGTTTCATTATTTCATTTTTAGTAACAAACCTGGCATCTTCAATTGCTTTATCAAGGAGTATTTTAACCCCTCTTAAAAGGCTCCAGGATGCCGCAGGTGAAATAAGCCGCGGAAGCCTGTCCCATGAAGTAATCGAAGAAGGCGATTCCGAGATTAAGGACCTGTGCCGTTCTTTCGAGCAGATGAGGTTAAAGCTCAAAGAATCGGTTTATATGCAGATGAAATATGATGACAACAGAAAGATGCTTGTATCCAGCATATCACATGATTTAAAAACCCCCATAACCTCAATAAAGGGATATGTGGAGGGTATAATCGACGGAGTAGCCAGCACCCCTGACAAGGTTGAAAAGTATTTGAAAACAATCTATTCCAAAGCTGTACACGTTGATTCCATGATTGACGATTTGCTGCTGTATTCGAAGCTTGACCTGAATCAGATACCTTTTAATTTTGAAAGAACCGACATAGTAAGATATTTTGTGGACTGCACTTCTGAAATGGAACCCGAATTGGAAAAACAAAATATCAAGGTTACACTTTACAATGAACTTAAGGAATCCATGAATGTTATGATGGACAGGGACAGAATAAGAAGGGTTATTATAAATATACTCGACAACGCAAGAAAGTATATGGACAAACCTCAAGGTGAAATATCCGTATTATTAAGAGAAACTGCATCAACTGTAATCATTGAGCTTAAAGATAACGGTTCGGGAATATCGAAAGAAGACCTTCCGCATATTTTCGACAGGTTTTACCGGGCAGATGCCGCAAGGAGCAAAAGGAGCGGAAGCGGCCTGGGGCTTGCAATCGCAAAGCAAATAGTTGAAGGCCATGGAGGCAAAATATGGGTCAGGAGCCTTGAAAATGAAGGTACAGCCGTTATGATATCGTTTAATAAAATAGTATAACCATCTTGCAGGAGGTATGGATTTTAAATGAAAAAGATTATTATTGTTGAAGACGATCAGAGTATTGCTGAATTGCAAAAGGACTATCTGGAAATAAGCGGCTTTGCCGTTGATATATATAATGACGGTTATAAAGGCCTTAAAAGCATAGAAGAAAACGAATATGACCTTTTAATACTTGATGTTATGCTTCCGGGGATAGACGGACTTGAAATACTCCGCAGAATAAGGGATAAAAAGGATGTTCCCGTCCTTCTTGTATCCGCCAAGAAAGAGGAAATCGACAAAATAAAAGGGCTCGGACTTGGAGCCGATGATTATATTACCAAACCCTTCAGTCCGGGTGAGCTGGTTGCAAGGGTAAACGCCCATATCGGTAAGTATGAAAGGCTAAAAAGCAAATATAGCAACGGAAGCAGCAACTCAACAGTAACAGTTAGGGGACTTGAGATACAAAAAGATTCGAGACGGACATTTGTAAACGGTAATGAAGTTAATCTTGCCCAAAAGGAATTCGAACTGCTTGTCTTTTTGGTACAAAACCCTAACAGGGTTTTTAGCCGTGAGGACTTGTTTGAAAAGATATGGGGATTAGATTCTTTAGGAGATGCTGCCACCGTCACTGTTCATATTGCAAGAATACGTGAAAAAATTGAAGCCGACCCGTCCAACCCGCAGTATATCGAAACTGTATGGGGCGCCGGCTACAGATTCAGGGTGTAGGAGGAAGCGTCTCAATAGATTTATTCAATTAATGGCTTTGGTTTTATACATGTATTCTACTGTCAAGGCAGCAGACGCAGTCGGAGGAAAATCGTCTGCTGTACCTGTTTTAGTATAGTATTTATTTAGTAGGTCATTAAATAATTCTATGGAAAAGTCAGCTTCATTCCTCAGCCAGTTTATATTTTTTGATTTATGCCCCCCACCAGCCACTGTTTACCTGCAGACTCAGAAACACGTCAATTCCTATCAAATCTGCATTGTCATGGCTATGAACGAGCTGGGGATTTCATTTCTCGAAGAGAAATCCGGCAAAAGGAGAGTGGGCCGTTTATTTCTTTTCCTTGCCATAAAAAGTATCATTCCTTTCTTGAGGCACAAAGCAGAATGAAAGTAAAATATTAACATTTTCTTTCAAACTAAATTCCTCCTATGATTTTCATTTTTCTACCATAGAAGGAATCTATAAGTTTGCACGAAATATTTTATAGCCTCCGAACCACACACAATCACTTCGTTTTATTGTTAATAATTAATTATAAGCAATACATGCCCACATTGTATAAATCAGCTTTTTTTGCATTGATTTTAAGTTTATTTAAAACTTTTTTAATCCGATAACGTATATAAGAATAGTCTGTTAGAGCAGCAGTACAACAT
>JAEZNF010000064.1 GCA_023441845.1 Bacillota bacterium
TCTGGAGATAATGCTACACGGACAAATGTCAAAAAACTTGAGGGTAGTGAAGTCAAAAATGAAATTGCACGTATTTTAGGAGGCGCAAATATATCGAATATTACCCTAAAACATGCAGAGGAAATATTAAACACAGCAAAAAAATCAAAGCCGAATAGATTGAACACGTGAAAGAATTTTCATATAGTTGCGCGTTAAATGGATCAAGGGATATGATTTCGCGAAAAACCAGAATTGGAAATGTAAAATGTTTTTCGCAAAACAAATAATTAATTTATACGAAAAAACAGCTTGAATCTTATTTTCAGGCTGTTTTTTCGTATGCAGTTTCTGAAAGAGAAATCCTTCTTCAAATATAATTTTCCAAAGAAACCCTGCCAAAAAGCAAAAAGCGGAGAAAGCCCGGTATTCCCAACTTTTTATTGCCTGTCATTCAATATATTGTTTGAATAATTAACACTATAAAAGGTTAACTTATGATTGTAAATGTCACGCTTGTTGAAAACAAACAGGCGTGACATTTATGATAAACGGAATTTATTTAAAATCAGATTTGCCTGTTTAAAGCGGGGGTTATAAAGAAAGGCCGGGAGTAGGAAAATGATATTTATAAAACACAGAAAGAAAATTATTATATTTTTGTCAGTATGCTTTTTAGTATTATTTTTCAGTTATATAAGAATTATTACAGCAGTTCCTGGCAAACTAACACTGTTGGAAGGAGAAGAATATAAATATGAATTTAAAAGCCCTTTTTTAATCAGTGTAAAAGCAGACAAAGAGGGCGTTGTCAAACTCAATAACAGTGAAATGAAAAATAAAAGTACTTATAACAAACTTATAAGTCCCATTTCATTCAAATCCGTCAAAAAGGGGTGTGTAAACCTTAAAATGAGGATGTTTGGATTCATTCCCGTAAAAACAGTGGAGATAAATGTTGTAGCCAATAAAATGGTTGCTGCTTGTGGGAATACTGTCGGAGTCAAAATAAAAATAAATGGGATACTTGTTATCGGAATGTCTGATGTTGAGGATATTAACGGCAATAAGAGCATTCCGGCCAAACAGTGCGGTATAAGGCCCGGAGATTTAATTATGAGAGTGAACAAGGTTGAAATGGGAAACATTGGAGATCTGACAAGCCAAATGGACAAAAGCAACGGGAAAAAGATAGAGATTACTTATAAACGCGGTAATGAATTGAATAATGTTGAAGTAAAACCTGTTATGTCAGTTGATGATAACAAATATCATTTGGGTCTCTGGGTAAGGGATAGTACTGCAGGTATAGGAACACTGACATTTTATGACCCGGAAACCAAATGCTTCGGGGCTTTAGGGCACGGTATAACCGATATTGATACGGGCTCTTTAATTACTGTTCAAAAAGGGGATATCTTAGAGTCCAATATTTTGGCTATTAAAAGAGGTAAGCAGGGTAGTCCGGGAGAATTAAAGGGCGTTTTCGTTGAAGACAGTAATAGACTTGGTGAGATAAGTAACAATTGCGAATATGGGATTTACGGTGTTTTAAATGGTGGAACGCTTGATAAAATTCCCAACAGAATGTACCCTATTGCCTTAAGAACTCAGGTACGGGAAGGGCCGGCGACAATTTTATCGAATATAGAGGGAAATACTGTTGGCGAATACAGTATCGAAATTCAGAAGGTATCAAGGCAGAGGTTAAACAGTGCTAAAGGAATGGTAATCAAGGTTACAGATAAAAAGCTTTTAGATCTGTCCGGAGGTATAGTGCAGGGAATGTCAGGCAGCCCCATTATACAGGACGGGAGGATCATAGGTGCGGTAACCCATGTTTTGGTGAATGATCCTACCAGAGGATACGGTATTTTTATAGAGAAAATGATGCAAAACCTAACTGCACGCAAGTCATTTGAACTGGAAAAAGCCGGTTAATGAATAATAAGCATCGTTTTATCTGTACTATTTCCCTTACGGGCTGTTTGAGAAACAATATGTTGTTTCTCAAACAGTCCAATTGAAAAATTCCAAAAAGCCTTTTCTCTAAAAGGCTCAATGTATAGACATAATGGCTGTCTGTCTCATATAATATAACTGTAAGATTGGGAAATAAATATATTTACTAGAAATAACAAATATTTACTTGAATTTTTGTCGAATCAGAAATATAATATCTTATAGAATTTATAAATATTTACAAAAGAATAAGGGGGAGTCAAATTGTTAACCAAGAAGATTCAAGTGGTAATAGCCGACGATAATCGTGAGTTTGGTGACATCCTCAGCGAATATCTTAATAATCAGAGTGATATTGAAGTTGTAGGTGTTGCGAGGGATGGTTTGGAAGTATATGATATGATTATAACCAAAATGCCGGATATTGCTATATTAGATATAATTATGCCTCATCTGGACGGGCTGGGCGTGCTTGAAAAAATTAATTCAGTACATTTGAATAAAAGGCCTCTGTTTATAATTCTATCTGCAGTCGGGCAGGATAAAATAACCCAGAGGGCTTTGGCTTTGGGTGCCGAGTACTATGTTGTAAAACCTTTTGATATGGATATTCTGGTATCAAGGATACGACAGCTAAAAGACGTAAATTCACCCTCAATTGTAAAATCCGATAATGTCAGTGAAAGACAGCCTTATTTTTCACCATCGCCACGAAACTTAGAGGCTGAAGTAACAAGCATTATGCATGAGATAGGAGTGCCTGCCCACATAAAGGGGTACCAGTATTTGAGAGATGCCATCATGATGGTTGTTAAGGATCTGGATGTTATAAATTCCATTACCAAACAGTTGTATCCTACTATTGCCAGAGAATACAATACTACTCCAAGCAGGGTTGAAAGGGCAATACGACATGCAATTGAAGTTGCATGGAGCAGGGGGCAGGTTGATACCATAGACTCATTATTCGGCTATACCGTAAATCTGGGTAAAGGCAAGCCAACAAATTCGGAGTTCATAGCTATGGTTGCAGATAAATTAAGATTGGAACTGAAAGTTAGCTGAAGTTATTTTGCATAATTACATAATGATGTATAATGTGAAGTAGTTAAGATTATTAATGGAGAATTCTTATGGGTTCTCCATTAATTTATGAGATTCTACATAGGGTTCCGAACTAATTTATATTTTTTGTTGTAATTATATAATGATAAACACCTGATCAAATGCTAAAGCTTATGTATGAGCGAAAGGTTTGATCTTAAGCAGGTTTATTGAGGGTAAAACGCTTTTATATTTTTTATTGGACAAAAAGTATATGGTAGCTGCTGTAAAATGCGGATACAGCTTATTGTCCGGAAGGTAAAAGCTGTCATTGTCACTTGTGAAAATAGGCTAAGACCTTTCGATTTCAAATATTTCAAGAAAGGAGGATAAAGTAGAAGATAAAAAGGTGTATTATGTGACCGCAAGAAGTTCAGAGAAACTAGGAATGCGTGATTAATACTATTTACTAAAAAAAATAAAGTAATCTGTATTTAGTACTGGCTTCATATAATCTTTTGTAGTAAAATAGAATTAATCATAAAAATATGAAAAAAGATAAGTTTTTTAGGGGGAGATTTATGGTAATGAAGAAAAAGATTACTTACGTACTTATTTTATGTTTGTTTGCTTATGTTTTAGGGGGAGTAAACATCAATGTGGCGGCAGCCTCTGAAGACGCTGTGGTCCTCGAGCTTGGCACAATCAGTGGACAACCGGGTGACACTGTGACTGTTCCTATTAACATTAAAGGTGTCTCGGCAAAAAATTCTTTTATTAGCTGTGATTTTAAACTGGAATTTGACAGTAGTGCTTTTGAAGTCGAAGACGTTATACCTGGTTCTATTGTGCCCAATCCAGATGATACTTTTAGCTTCAATCTTCCAAAAAGCGGAATATTATCGTTCTTCTATAACTATGAAGATGGAGAAATAGCATCTGAGGGCGTATTTGCTGATATTAAGCTAAAAATTAAGGATTCAGCGGTTATTAATTCATACAAGATTAATTTGAAAGGATCACCGAATTTTACCAATTTTAGTAATGGAGATTTCGAAATATTACCTGTATCATTTAATGCAGGAACAGTAGATGTAGTTGATGACAGCAAACCAACACCAACTGTGACTCCAACTGTGACTCCAACTGTAGCTGTAACACCAACACATACAGATAAGCTGTTGGTAGTAATAGGAACAGTAGAAGGTAAAGCAGGAGATAAAATATCAGTACCTGTAAACCTTAAGAATGTATCATCC
>JAEZNF010000078.1 GCA_023441845.1 Bacillota bacterium
CTCCATCCTCTTCCAATAACTGTCTTTGTATCCTTATCCGATGAATCATACGTCCTTTTTAGCTCAATGGTAATACCAGTCGAATTTATTGTAATATCACTTATTTCGGTAGTATAATTACCCGAAATATATTTACTTCCAGCTATATTTATATTCGTACTGGTATTGGTATTTGATCCGGGAAGCTGAATGGGCATATACTTCTGAACTTTTGTGGTTATATCATCAGAATCCTTTCCTCCCAAAAGATAAATCTGACTATACGCTACTCCATAGGCAAATGAACTTCTTGCATCTGTAAGTGACTTTTTGGTTGTCCATGTATTGCTTGACGGATCATACATTTCGACAGTTCTCAAATAGTTGCCGTTATACCCTCCTAAGACATATATTTTACCGTTTATCACACAAGCTCCAAATTCTGTTCTCTTTGTAGTCATACCTTTAGTTGATGTTGACCAACTGTTTGTATTAGGGTTATATACTTCAACTGTATCAAGATAAACAGTTTTTCCTGTACTATCTACGCTTTCTCCGCCTATTACATAAATCTTCCCATCAATCACTACTGCAGCAGCTCCGCTTCTTGCTGTAGGCATTCTCGTAATTGCATCGTAAGTCAACGTATTACCGCGTGTTGGATCAAATATATCTATTGTATTAAGATATCCCGTTGAGTTGTATCCTCCGATAATATATATTTTGCCGTCTAACACCGCAGTTGCAGGACTTCTTCTTGGTGTTGACGCAACTAAATACTCGATAACTTCTTCAGTTTCAGAAGAATAAGATTCTATATTACCTAAATAGTTACCATTGTATCCTCCTATGGTATATATCTGATTATTTAAAACAGCTATACCCATATCACATTTGGAAGTGGATATTTTACCGACTTGAGTCAACGTGCCTTTTATAGGGTCATATTCTTCAATAGCATCAGAGTAATTATTATTTTTATCATACCCTCCAAAGGTGTAAATTTTAGCATAAACTGATGCTCCCGCCAGGTTTGTTTTTTCCACAATTACACCCTTTAAATCAGTTGTTGAACCTTCCATTGGAGTAGGGTATTTGTACAACTCTTCTAGTTTATTCCATATAGGGGTAGCACAAGTAAATTTATAGCCAAGTTCAAGGGGCTTTGTAATTTCAAGTATGTTAAAACGGGAAGTTTTTGGATTCGAAAAGCTTACTGTCTGAATAGCTGTACCTGATAACACTACCTTATGTTCTTTTGATGCACTAAAATTATATTCGCTACTTGTAGAGTAAGCTTTCTTTTGAGTAAAGTTACCTCTGATTTCCAAAGTACCTGCTGTCAGAAAGTCAGTATGGTTATCTGTAGAGGCAGTAAAAAAATTGCCGCCAACTAGCACATAATCATCCGGCCTAGTCATTTGCAAGTAGCCAAAACCGCGCTTATCATCAATTTCAGGTGTCGATAAACTATAGTCGCCTTTAACTTCCAAGTATCCTTCGTTAACGTCCATATTACCTTTTCCTTGTATCAAGTTACCACTTACAATCAGTTTTCCACCATTTAAATCAATTTTTCCCCAGCCCAAATTATCCCTAGATTCCCTAGAAAGTCGTAAGTCACCTTTTATGTTTAATGTTCTTCCATTCAAATCTAGCGTATCGTAGCCTAGCAAATTAACATTCGCTTCAATTGTTACATCTTCCGATAATGGATTGGTAACAATTATATTTGCATTAGATTTTATATTGGAATAGCTTGTTAGATTGTTAATTCTTACAGTAGTATTAAAGTTAACTCCTTCTTTTTGATTAGTTATGCTTAACTTATTAAAACATGATGTAGTGTTATTAAAACTAATCTTTTGAAGACCCTCACCAGATAACACTACCTTATGTTCTGCTGATGCTTTAAAACTATATTTACTACTTTCAGTGTAAGCTTTCTGTTGAGTAAAATCTCCTTTTATCACTAACTCTCCTGCCGTTAGATATTTACTATGATCATTTTCACTTGCTGTAAAGAAACTTCCTCCAACCATCACATAATCTTTAAAATTGACCATTTGTAAGTATCCGTAACTACGCCGGTCACCGCCATTTGATGCTATATTGTAATAGCCTGTTATAAATAGCTTCCCTCCATGTATGTACATTGTTCCACCTATTTGGGTTAAATTGCCATAAACATACATGTTATGCCCATTTAAATCAATCGTACCACCGGTTACATTTAAGTCACCGTAGTAATAAACATCTGAATCCAATATAAGGTCCTGATTAATTTCATAAGTCATAACGGCCTTGGGATAGTTGCTATCTGTCGTATTAAAATGCCTTGCCACAGCCATGATATCAGCCATATTTACTACATTATTCATATCTACATCATTTTCTGCTATATACCTACTATCACCTTTATTAGAATTAAAAGAGCTAGCTATTTTCATTATATCATTCAGATTAATTGCACCGTCTTTACTAATATCTCCTACCCACATTATTACAGGATTATCATTTGTGCCAATTTTAATGTTTGAACTTACCGGCACATTACTTATTTTTCTGGTAAGATAACCGCCCTTACTTACTCTTATTTCGTAATTTCCAGTTACATTAGGAGTAAAAGAAAACTTAAAATATCCATCACCATTTGTCGTTCCCGATGCTTTCGTTTGCGATATTGTACCAATAATTTCAACTATTTCAACTGTAAAATTCGACTTTATTGAAGTTGATTCTGAAGAAATATATCCGTATATATCATAAGTTTTGCCTTCATATAATGTAAATCCTCCGCTTTCATTAGCACTTGCCGTTACAGACTGGGGATTTACAGGTAATGCGCTGTTTATAATCTGCGGCTGTTGCACAGAATAACCGTAATCAATTTTACTTCCGTTCCAATCATATAAACATATGCCAGAAGCGCAGCCAGGCATTGTTACAGTATTGTCAAATTCTATCTTGATCTGATTATTCTTTAGAACTTTGAACTTTATAACTGCTAAAGTTCCGCTTGTTTCAGCTACGCCAATTTGTCTATAAGCTTCAAAACCAATATAACTTCTACAGAAATTCAATATTCCTTCCTGTAGATTGTTTGATGCACTTGAAAACGGAGAATAATCACTATTCAGAAGTATACTTCCGCTTGCCGGTTTTGTGCTAACTCCATATGGCTGCAAGCTGTCATCTACAGGCTGTATAACAGCCGGATCATACTTCAAATTAACCTGATAACCTGCAAAATCGCTCATCCTGTCAACACTTAACGTAGCAGTAATAATATCCCCTACTGCCGCCGATGTCTTGTCAAAATCAACCTTTATAATCCCTGCATTTTCATCAGTCACACTCAGCTTATAGCTCTGTGTCTCAGAACTGCCAGAATAAGAATACACCTTAATATAGTAAGACCCTGCTGCAAGCTGCCGGATTACAGCCTCATCATAGTTGCTGCCATTGGTAGAACTTGACATCAGTGTAAAGCTGCCTGATTCATACGAATATACAGCAACGTCATAATCCGTTCCTTCAGGTATATTCTGAAGTCTTACACCTACATTGGTGCTGCTGCTGACTGAAAATTCAAAGAAGTCGGTATCATCTGGGTTGTCGATTGTAGCACTTGTACAGCTTCCCAAATCTAACGACGGTGTTCCTGTAAGCATGACATCATAAGCATCATCGTTCAATTCATAGCTATCTGTTGTATAAACATTTGCCTGGACTTCATATGTATCGGATGCGTTTGATCCTGCGCTTGAATAAACCCTTATATAATACCTGCCGGGTGTATCTATAATCTCGGTGACCTTCTCATCATAGTTAAGGCTGGTATACGACCCGCTAATCAACGTTGTGCCGTCACTTTTATATACCTCAAGATCATAGTCACTATCGGATGGAATACTTTTTAACGTTACATTAAGCTTTCCTGTTTTCGTAGTATCCAATGCAAACCAGTCTTCATCTGTATTCACATTTATTGTTGCCTCTGTTGCATTATCGGAAGTTATAGGTGTTGCCAGAAGACTCCCGTCGTTTGGTTCATAGCTGTCAGGCGGACAATCGTGGGAATAAATAATAATCTGGTAATTGTGATCGTTCGATGTGCTGCTATAAGGATATACCTTCAAGTAATATGTGCCTAATACCGATGGCGTATATTCTATATTCTCGTCATAATTGCCGCTTACATTTGAATATCCCAGCGTAGTTTGCGAGCTGTTATAAAGATAAATATCATAGTCTTCACCCTGCGCCATGCCTATTAAGTCAATTGAATATGTTTTCCCTGCTCTAAGAAGTATTTTATAATAATCACTTCCTATGCTCTTATCTGCTGTTCCGAATACAGTACCCTGATATATCTGCTGGGCAGTATCGAATGAATGGTTCGCGCCATTGTCTTCCATATAACTCATGGTAGATACATCACTCATACTTGTATTATTATTATCATTTAAAGCAGTATCGGAAAAAACCGGCGCATTTCCGCCCAAGTCGGTTAATAAGTCTGCTGCTGCCTTTATACCTGTCCTATACTCTGTACCATCCTGCGCAACAGATTTTGCCATAAGGTATTTGACATCATCCATACTTTCAACCATTATTTCAGCCTGGTGCTTTTTAGTCATCCTATTTGATGTGTAGACCTTCTCAACACCTTCCGAACTTCCGTAATGAAGCTCAGTATTCGCTTCTGTCGCAGTTGTCCAGATAACGGTTACAAATTTCTCTTTCATTTTGAATACACTTAAGTTTTCTATTCCATTATCTGAAGACATCTTTGCTATACCGGTTTTGGTTACCGAGTCAATAAATAAGTTTTTTTCACTCATAAGCGGCTTTGGAATCTTGTTATTCCCGCTTGCAGAAGTATCATAAATCGGACCCGGTTCCTTGGATTTAGGTCCTGAAATTGGTGTAGGCGTAGGCGCCGCTGTTGGTTGGGCGCTGGCAGAAGCAGCTGTATTTACAAGAGAAGCGTAAGCATTCAGTCTTCCACACGATGATACCTTACCCGTAAGGTTTTGTTGTTTGGTTACATTATTTATGATTCTTTCTTTAATATCTAATGCGCTTAGTGACATATCATTGCTCTTTATTAATGCAGCAACACCTGATACAAACGGCACTGCCATTGAGGTGCCGCTCATCAGCCCGTAATTGTTTCCAGGAAGTGTACTGAGTATGCCGCTTCCTGGGGCCGCTATATGTACTTTTGAACCATAGTTTGAAAATGGCGTAAGCTCTCCTTTGTTATCAATAGCCCCAACCGTTATAATATTAGGCAATTCAAAACTACCTGGATACACGGGATTTAAACCTGTATCCCTTGACGAATTCCCGGCAGCACATATAAAAAGAATGCTGCTGTCAGACATAACATCCTTTAAGGCCTCGTTATAATCATTTCCTCCCCATGAGCAGCTGAAAATCTTGACACCAAGGCCGATCCCATACTCTATTGCAGATATGGCATCACTCGTGCTGCCATTGTTTCCATCAATAAATTTTAATGGGAGAATCTTTATATTTGGAGATACCCCTGCAATACCTCCATTGTTCAATCGAGAAGCTATAATCCCTGCGATATGAGTTCCATGCGCATCTTGAGATGCCGAAGTGTAAACGTTTCCGTTATCCTCTACAAAATTCCACCCATGTAAATCGTCTATCTTATTATTTCTATCTTCATCCAACCCATTTGACTGCTCATTTGGATTAGTATATATATTACCTTGCAATTCAGGATGTGATATGTCAACTCCCGTGTCAACTACGGCAACAACAGTTTCACCGGTTCCAGTTGTAATGTTCCAGGCATTTTCTGCGTTTATATCTACCCCGGAAGTACCTGTCTGTCCGTTTACAACCTGTCCATTATTCGAAAGCGCCCATTGTTCGGTATATCTACTGTCCTCAGGTACTAAAAAAGTATCCAATACGTAATCGGGCTGAGCATATTCAACATTTGAATCCTTCTTAAGTTCATTTATCACACTGGTTATATCTTCATCACCCGATACTTCCAGGCTTTCCATCTTAAAACGCTCGCTCTTTTTATTAGATTTAAGCTTTAAAGAAGGCTTTTTTGCAGTAAACTTTCCCTTTGTCTGCTCTGCTTTACTTAAGTCCTTATATTTTACTATTATTTTTTGTCCCTTCTTACTGGTCTTGCTTTGGTCAGCTATTTTCTCTTTGATGTCTCTCTTACCAGAATTATCAGATAAAATATTATCTGACTTTTCGTTTTGCACATTAGCTGCTGCCGTGGCTGTCGGAGTACTTAACAGCGAACTCACCGGAGTACTGATTACAGCATTTTTTGCTTGATTATCATCGCCAAATTCCTTTATTGGCTTGTCTGTATTATTATCAGTTACAGAAGCCATATTCTCAGCATTTCCTACTGCCGGTAATTCAGTACTAAACGCCGATGCCGAACTTAAAAACATCTCGATGATAAATACCATTAGAACCAGCAAAGCCATCCCTTTTCTACACTTTCTCAAATTTTACTCCCCCTACTTTCATAAAATATAATGTAAGTATTAATTTACTGCCCCAAACTTAATTTGCTTGTACCTAAGCTGCAAAATCAACGGTTGAAGGCTTGAAATTTTGTGGCTGAAAATACCACGAATGGCATTTTAGCATCATTAATAACGTTTCTAATCAATAATAAGTAAGAAAATCTAAGATTCTCAATACTAAACAAGTTCCCCAAACTTTCTAAAATATATAATAGAAAACGCTATGAAAAAGCCAACTGTTCCATTGATGCGTGCATGAAAGATTTGCAAAAATAAGTTTTGCAGTAAAATTAAATAAAATAATAATAAAAAAATATACCTACAGGAAGTAATGAACTTAAAGTAGGCATATTTTTACTATTCGAAGATATAAATTATCCGCTAAAATGCTGACCAAATAGTATAACACACACAAATAATTACCCATGAAAATATAAATTTTATATATATACTTTTCAAAACAATGTAGCCTCTAATATAAATTTACCACATACTATAAACCACATTTAACATATCACTATATCAATTACATATTATGTATTGTATTATATATACACTTTTATATTATGACAAGTCCTATTTTTGCAAAAAACAAACTTAAAGTCCTATTTTTGCAAAAAACTTAAAGTACTCATTGAGCTAATATCCTCAGGATGAATGTATTCTGCTCCAGTGTCTACCAAGTTACTGATAAAATAGCAAAAGCCGCTTGATTAGCGGCTTTCATTGGTGGAGGCGAGGGGAGTCGAACCCCTGTCCGAAACCATATCCACATGTGCTTCTACGGGTGTATCCCTTAATTTAGCATTCCTGACGCGCATCCCCCAAGGGCAGGGTCTACGCTACCGT
>JAEZNF010000141.1 GCA_023441845.1 Bacillota bacterium
CCTTTGATCAGGAGGCTGTTTGTACGATGATAGTGAGATGGTAAGGTCAAAATGTGCAATTGGGATGCTATACTGTAAAAATATAATTTCTAATCCATTAGGAATACAGCCATTAGAAAACAAATGGAAGACCGGCCACGGACAGTGGAATTTCGGTATTTCAACAGTTCCTTGGTTCCAAAACAGCTACAAGCAAATGTAAAGATTGCAAATGCTGTCATGGTAGCCGCCGAAAAGGCTAGAACAAAGTGGCTTCGCCACATCTCCCTTCGGTCGAAATTAACCAAGCTTTGTGATATAATCCTAAATATGCTAGCACAAAGAGAAATTAAAACCACTGAAACCAAGCCTAAATATACAATAAAACAAATTTTTGCTGACCATTGGCAACTGTTTTTGATTGCATATGCCCGCTTAACTATACGTAAAGCGGTCTATATAAATGTGGATAAGATCTTAAAATGCCAAACACCAGCCCTGGGATTTACCACCTTCTTCTGCGAAAAATGCGCAACTGTAAGAAAGGTTTTCCATACTTGTAAATCCCGGTTTTGTAATTCCTGCGGAATTAAATATGCTAAGGAACGAGCCACTGCTATTGCCGCTAAATGCATTAACTGTAGGCATCGCCATCTTGTCTTTACCATACCTGAAGAATTAAGAGATTTTTTCCGTAAGGACCGAAGTTTACTAAATCTTCTTTTTGATGCTGCAAGTCAAACAGTTTTATCTTGGTTTCATGATTTAAATAAATCGCAGGACTTCAAGCCTGGCGTCATCTGTGTTCTTCATACCTTCGGTAGAGACTTGAAATGGAACCCTCACATTCCATGCTTTGTGTACCGAAGGAGCTCTCGGTAATACTGAAACATTTAGGTATGTCCGCCACATTGACTATACCGCTTTAAGAAAACGTTTCCAAACTATACTGCTCAATCTACTCGAAATTAAGTTGGGTAAAAATAATTTCAGACCGTTGAAAAACAAAATTTACGCAAAAACAAAAAATGGTTTCTATGTTCGCGCCAAACCTAATAAAAGTCCTAATATTAAAGCAGCTATCCAATATGTTGTCCGATATACGGGACGTCCTGTTATGGCCCAATCCAGAATTATCAATTATGATGGTAAAAATGTAACTTTTTATTATCAACGTCACGAGGATAACCAAAGGGTTGAAGAAACCATTTCTGCTTTTGATTTTATCAAAAGATTAATCATTCATATTCCGGATATCGAATTCAAAATGATTCGATATTACGGCATATATTCCAAAGAGCATAAGTTCCATGGTAAAATGATTATGATGTTCAATAAGCACCAGTTGAAGTTGCAAAAAATGATGAATCGATGGCAACTATCTATTATGTCCGATTTTCATCACAATCCTCTCAGCTGTCCATGTTGCAACAGCAGGATGAAACTTTTAGAACATCATTTCCCTTAAATCAAATATTTTAGGCGGTGTCTCCATGAATATACTTGAAGGTTTTTCAACAAAAGACGATTTAGTAGAGTTTATTTGCACAAAATGCAAATATACCTTATGGGTTCCTAGGTTTATTGTAGAACAATTAGAAGAAGACAATATTTTTAATGGCTTGAAAAAATCAGTTCCCCCTCAACCCTATTGTCAAAAATGTGACGGAACGATGACCCCCGTCTCTTATGTTGGCATAAGAGGCATTAAATATGAATTTGGTAAATAACATCATTCCCTTTTCTCTTTTCCTATAAGGGCTTTTTCTTCATGCCTACAAATACCTAATTCCATATATTAACATTACGCATTGTTGATCTTCAAAGGAGCAATTTCCTAATAAATGAAAAAGATTTTATCAATCATAGGGACAGGCTTAACAATAATTGCTTTAACATGTGCAAGTTCAGCATCATTCTTATTTCTCTATCAACCAAAAACGCCGAAATGTCTGCAAAAATGCAAGAGCCTCTAAGGCTCTTGTTTATTTATACGCATTCCTGATTTATAAGAGTTATAAATGAACTCAATATAAGGATAATTTTCCGGATTCATTACCCAATTTCGTATTTCCTTATTCATAAAATCAAGGGTATCTCGCTTTATTGATAAATTGCTTCTTGCTATTTGAAGAGATACTTCATTGTTTGTTTCATAAAACCACTTTTCTTCAATACCCTCAGTATCTGCTAAATACTTAACAGTAATTTCATGCGGATATTCCAATCCTTTTTCATATCTTTCCAAAAGCAACGGATCTACACGAACCCCACCCTGCTTTTCCAAATAATCCGCATACTGTTCATGCGTTTTATCCCCTCTGAGTAAGGCTAAATTCTCTCCTACAAACCTTCTATTAAAATATCCTGACACATCCATTAATTGCTCATAAGTTATACGGTTACCTGATGCTTTGGCAATTTTCATTAAAATATCAGGACTTGGAGGACTATCAAGTCTTTTGTTGATAAATTTTGATAAGTAAGACCTATCTATTAGGGGTTTATTTGCAAAGTCCTGAATAGTGTCTTTATCTATTGCTTCCTTCAATAAATCTGCAAACTTATCTCTGTTAAACATTTTATCCTCCTTTTATACATTCAATAGTATACGAAAACGTGAAGATATTCAACGAAAGGTAAGTTGATTTTTTTCACGATGTTGTTGACAATATTCACGGGGGATGTTATTATAATTCTATCGTGAATATTTTCCACGAAACGGAGGCAAAAAGATTGAAACCTAACATTCAAAAGCTTAATGAAGTATTGGAAACAAGATTCAATAATAATAAGTCTGAGTTTGCAAAAGCCTTGAATATTGACTGGGGACAATTCTGCAAAATTCTAAAAGAGGGTAATTACACTGGTACGGTATTTTGGAGCGGTTTGCTAATATACTGCAAGTCAAATGTCCCTCCCCCGGCTGTGGCTTTGTTGTTGATACAACAGGATACTCCATATAAGGAAAGTGAGGTTTTGATAATGGAAAAGCTTGTTTATACGGTTCAGGAAACAGCCGAGATATTGAATATTGGGATGAACAAGGCATATGAACTTATCCAGCAAAATCAAATTCCATTTATACGGGTGGGAAGAAAATTTCTCATACCCAAGCAGGCCTTGGAAAAGTGGCTGACTGAATCGGCGGGGGTAAAGGCATGAAGGGTTGTGTATTTAAAAGAGGAAAAACATATTCAATAATCATTGAAACCGGAAGGGATATTAACGGCAAGAGGCAGCAAAAATGGTTTTCAGGCTACAAGTCAAAGAAAGACGCTGAAAAGGACATGGTTAAATTATTAAACCAGCTTGAGACAAACACATTCATTAATCCGGAGAAAATAACTTTAGCCGAGTACCTTAAAGAATGGCTTTCCGATTATGTTGAAGCTAATCTGGCTCAAAAGACATTTGAAGGGTACAAGGTCAATGTCGAGGCTCATATAATACCGTCAATCGGCAAAATACAGCTTCAAAAGCTCCAACCTATACATATCCAGAAATTCTATAAGCAAAAGCTTGAGAACGGGCGTGTTGATGGTAAAGGAGGGCTTTCTGCCAAGTCTGTCATATACATACACCGGGTACTTAGAAAAGCTCTTGAGCAGGCTGTAAGGCTTCAGCTGATACCCAGGAATGCAGCCGACGCAGTTGATCCTCCCAGGGTTAAAAAATTCAAGGCATCTTTTCTGGATGAAAACCAGGTCAAGGATCTGTTGGAAGCTTTCCGCCCCACAGATATCTATATACCGGTTTTACTTGCCGCAGGCGTTGGTCTGAGGCGTGGGGAAACTCTTGGCTTGCAGTGGAAGGATATTGATTTTGAAAATAAGACAATTTCCATTTCCCGCTCCCTGCTGCCATCGAAAAAAGGC
>JAEZNF010000153.1 GCA_023441845.1 Bacillota bacterium
AGAATAATATCCGCCCATAACAATGTACCTAATATGGTGGGACAGATTACTTCAGTTCTGGCAAAATTCAAAATAAATATTGCAGATATGTTGACACACCACAAGGGAGAAATAGGGTATAACCTTATAGATGTTGAGAGCGAGGTAACTGATGAGGTAATCAAAAGCCTGAAGCAGATTGAAGGCGTCAGAATGGTAAGGATTGTAGGTCAGTAGAAGATAATTCAAATTATGAAATCCCCCGGATCGTAAATACTTAACGGTTCAGGGGATTTTTTGTAAAATTTGCTTATGTAAAATCTTTTTCGCTAACCTTCCTTTGTATGCAAAAAAATATTAAAAATATGGTTATATAATACAATAAGCTTTTGGAAAAGTAAATAAATTAATCCAATAAAGCATACCGTTCGTATGAAGCAGCTGCTAATAAAAGGAAGTTGATAAAAAATGCCGTTATGCAGTGTTTCCTGCATAACGGCATTAAATCTGCTATGTTACTGTGCCGGATAATTTGACGATACATAATTGAAGTGGTTTGCAACTGTCATAACGTCTGTCATATTGACAGCGCCATCCATATTGAAGTCGGATTTCTCATCGTACCGTGCATTTCCCTTAACTGAATTGAACGACCTCGCAACTTCCATTATATCAGTCATGTTAATAGCACCATCTCCATTGAGATTTCCTGCCCAAATTATCAATGGCTTATCCTTGGTTGATACTGTGGTAGTCTCT
The DNA here is from genome assembly GCA_023441845.1 of Bacillota bacterium. GTDB lineage: Bacteria > Bacillota > Clostridia > Acetivibrionales > DSM-2933 > JAEZNF01. Next base: position 739 of record JAEZNF010000153.1, read on the forward strand.
GCTTCAGAAGCCTGTACGTTTTTTATTTCCCTGGACAAATAACCGGGCTTGCTTATTATTACCGAAAATTCTTTTGAGAGTTTTCCGGATGATGCAATTATTTCAAAATACCCATTTTTATCTGTAGTAGCATTTAAAGACGTTCCCGATATTTCTACCTTAAATCCCTTTTTAACTTCCTTGCCGGAAGAATAAGAAAAGTCGACATCAATGTATCCGGAAACCATATTAGAGCTACCTTGAGAAGGAGTTGCATTTACTGTGGGTGTTGAAGTAGCTGTGGGCTTCGGAGTAGCAGGTTTGGTAGGTTCGGGTGATGATGGTGTAGCATTATGGTAGTATTCGCCTAATGAAATTCCGTTTTTACCAAGAGGAATCTGATGGTCAAGTCCGATGAACTTACCACCGCTCGTTTGCCACAATGCAGGTTTTAGCAAAGCATATTTGGCTGCATCCCATGTTGACCAGTCATTTCCTATCAGTCCGCCTGTATCGCCTGAATTGGGGTTTATGCACCAGAAGGTATGATTAATACGGTTTTTAACCATGTAATCTCTCAGCAATGTCATCCATTTTTGGTTCTTGCCGGCATCCATGTGGCCTCCCCATTCGCCGATTAAAAGCGGAGCTATTCCTTCGGCGTCAATATATGCCCAGGTATCATACCAATAGTCATCCAACAGGGTTTGAGTTGTAAAATCCTTATCAAACCATGTTTGATTGTATACTGAAGGACCGTAATCATGAGGAGAATATACTATCTGGCTGTTTAATGAGCCGAAATCAATCGGATAATCTTTAACTCCCCTTAAGTTACCGCCCCACCATGCTCCATGCCATGGTGCAGCGTCACCCTTTGCTTCCCAAACATCCGGTGTATCAAATGTATAACCTTTTTCGGTTTTTGGATATTGTTCAATACCCTCAATCATTATCAGCATATTGGGGTTTGCCTTAAGTATAGCCTTTCCGCACTTTTCGGCAGCATATTTCCAGTTGTTTTCATCTGTGGAATCATCCCATTTTGCCATATCCGAGGGAGCGGAATTACCTGTATACCCACGCTTTCCGTGCGGCTCATTTTTTAAATCCATTGCAAGGATAGTATCATCATTTTTGTATTTTTCAGTCAGCCAAACAAGAGTATCTATCCACATATCTGTTGTAACTTCACCTGCTGTTTTGGATGTCTGACCATACCACAATGGATACATATGGCCTGAATTATCGGCAAGCGGGCTGTGAACATCAATCATTACCTTGATTCCGAGTTCCTTGCAGTAGCCCATTATAATATCAAAAATTTGCATGCTGTCCTTTGGACCTTTAGTTGCGGGGTCGTAGAAGTCAGGATTTAAAACCATATATGGCGGATCGTTTGCGGCTGTTACACTTGAAACCTTGTTTGGTTTTCCTATCATCCAACTGTATAAAAGTTCGGTGGAAATCGGCACTCTTAAAAACCCGATACCTTTATCGGCTACACTGCTTAAAATATTCTTAACATCATACCAGGAGCCGTGAAATACATTTTCACTACAGTTGAAACCGAACCAGTTAGCGCCGGTCAGCCAAACTTCATTCCCATATTTGTCGTAAATCTTATCGCCTTTGCAATGCAGCCAGTCGTCATTATTGTTATCGGCGGCATTTACATTAGTTCCGATATTTGCGGAAAAACAACAAACAGAAAGAACTACTAACGCAACAACTAACGAAATTATCTTTTTTGTTTTTCTCATAAAACTTTATCCCCCTTTAAAAAAATAAAACTTATCTCTGTCTTGTACATTATAATTGTGAATTTCCTAAAGATGTAATCCGGATGTCAAAATATCTGCTACATAATTTTTTGGACGGCAACTCCTCTCTTTTAAGATTTGATGGGCTGCAAAAGCAATCAGCAGCTCACGTTTTGTGTATATAAACAATCTGAAACTAGAATAATCAATAATTACAGATTACGGCGAGTTCTCGTAAAACATATGGTATTATTCGGTAAAATACCACCGGAGAGCACTGC
>JAEZNF010000168.1 GCA_023441845.1 Bacillota bacterium
GTAAAGAAGATTGCTGTAATATAATTGATTTTTGTCATAAAGAGAATGTTTATTTTCATGTATATATAGATAATGATGTTTATACCGAATATTCGGACTGTCCGTCGGCATCATACTGGAGAAGCAACAGTGCACTTCCTCAGGAGGACAGGGTAAAGGTATGTCTTACGGACGATTTAAAAAAAGTGGTTAGCGAGAGTAATGTTCTGGTTACAAAGATTGTAATTATATCGAAGGATTTTGGAATCCTCAAAAAGGTAAGAGATCAGATTGAGGTTATTCCGGGTGTTGATGTAATGAGCTCGAATTATGACAATTTGGAGGTTGTCAATAAGGGAGTGAATAAAGGAACTGCTCTTAAATACGTGGCGGAAAAATTAAATATCAAACGGGACGAAATTATTGCTATCGGCGACAATGAAAATGATTATGAAATGCTCAAATATGCAGGTTATAGTGTTGCAATGGGTAATGCACAAGACTCTATAAAACAAATTGCCCATCACATAACATCAACTAACAATGAAAATGGAGTGGCTGAGGCGATAAAAAGGATATTGCTTTGATTTTAATGTGTATAAGATTCAAAACACCATAATTTCATACAACGGACTTTAATTGCGAAAGCCGTTAATTCAGGCTACCTATTTAAGTTAAGCTGTTTTCTGGTGTAATACAGCACAAATATATCAAGCTCCTGACTAACTCTTAATATTTCAGCAGGATTACCGCCCTGAAGTGTCTCGTAAAGCTTTTTTCTAATGTTTTCCAACTCTTCCATACAACTTGTCCTCCAAAAAATATTATTGAAAAAATTTAATATGTTATTCAATAATCCTGAATATTATGATAAAATATACTAAAAATTAGTATATTATAATTTTAAAGCAACGAAATGTTGCTGTCAATAACAAAGTGATTTTTTATGCAACGTTTTGTTGCGTGGGGTAATATAATTTTAGATTTTTTTACCGGAGGGATTTATTAGTGGCTTTTTCATTGATGTTAAAGCAACTTAGAGAAGAGAGACATCTATCACAAAAGGATATATCGGATTTTCTTGGAATTACACGTCAGGCGGTTGCTTCCTATGAACTGGGAAAGAGAGAGCCTGACTATGAAATATTGAGGAAGCTTGCCGATTATTTTGGCGTATCTGTTGATTACCTGCTTGGCAGAGCTAACTGCAGGGATGTCAATGCATTTACCGTAGGCAAAAATATTGACTTGATTAAGGGAAATATGACATATAAAGAGATGTCGGAAGATATCAGCCAAAAAACAGGGGCACTGATATTTCCTGAAATGCTTGAACTATACGCAAGGGGAGAAAGAATGCCTTTTATAGGTACTCTAAAAATTCTTTCCAAGTATGCATGTGTGCATGAAACCTTTTTTCACATGCACAACACTTTAGAATCGTATCAGATAGAGAGAGACTTATACAAGAGAGAAGAAGAACAGACCACTACAAATAATACTATAGATTATACATCCTCAATATTGACTTTTATGAATAATGATTTAAAACAGTGGGTACTAAAAGAAGAGAACATTAAATATATAAGGCTGGCAAAGGATATACAGGAATCCGGATTATCGATTTCTGTACTAGAACCTCTTATCGGCAGTTTCAAGAATAAAAAATAGTCATATTCTTAAATAATTCTTTCAATATTTACTATATTGTAAATATTCGCATTTTAAATTTTATGTGCTTTTATTTAATTATAATATCTGGTATATTATTTAAATGAAAGGCATAATAAAATATATTGTGTTATACTCTAAGGGTATGGCAATAATTATTGCTGTCTTTAATATTGAAAGGCGGTTACTGAATGGCCGGCGAAAAATATGTTATAGCAACTGCGGACAATCCTACACAGATAGCTGTCAGGAATATATTAAATCCATGCGGATATGTTTACTTGGGTAATTGCAATGACGCTATTACTCTTTTAAGAATGGTCAGAAGCTATAATCCTGACTTTGTAGTAGCTGATACTGCAATGAGCCTGAGGGAGATTAATACTACAATAGATACAATAGATGATGAAATGCTTTGTGCATGTATTGTTATCGGTCAGTACAAGGACATGGAAGTTCTACAGCTTTTGGAGAGGTCCAAGGTTACGGTGTTTTGTCAAAAACCATTAAATAAGGATATTCTGGTTCAGACGGTTGAAATGTCTATTATAGGCTACAGGAGAATTTTTGATTTAAGTAAAAAGCTTAAGGAAATGACCGATAGCTATGAGACCAGAAAAGCCGTGGAAAGAGCAAAATGGATACTTATAAACAGGGATGGAATAACTGAAAACGAGGCGTATGAGCGGATTAGGAGGAAGAGTATGGATACAAGGACTCCTGTAAAGACTCTCGCAGAGGCAATAATTTTTGCATATGAAATAGGAGAAAAGAAAAAATAGTATAAAATTCAAATAAAATACCTGGAAGGGGCGATAAAAATGTTGGAATTGGAACAATTCAAATTGGAAATTGATTCCTTAAAAAACGAAATCGGCGAAATGGGGGCTTCACTTTGACATCGCCAGATTAAATGACGAGATCGAAGAACTGGAGCAAAAAGCAAGTGAACCGCAGTTTTGGGATGATATGGAGAACTCTCAAAAGATATTACAAAAACTTAAGACAATGAAATCCAAAGTTGATGAATATCAGGAACTTCAAAATGATCTTGAAGATGCAAAAACATTAAATGAGTTGGGAATGGAAGAAGATGACCCCAGTGTTATTTCCGAGGTTGAGGAACTGATAAAAAAAGTCAGGGAAAACCTTAATAAGCTTCGTTTGGAAACTCTTCTTACCGGTAAGTACGATAAAAACAACGCCATGCTTACTTTACATGCGGGTGCTGGCGGGACTGAGGCTCAGGATTGGGTGCAGATGCTTTTAAGAATGTATACAAGATGGGCCGAGGAAAAGAATTACACCGTAAAAACCCTGGATTTTCTTGCAGGAGATGAAGCCGGAGTAAAGAGTGTGACAATACATGTCATCGGAGAAAATGCATACGGCTATTTGAAATCTGAGAAGGGTGTTCACAGGCTTGTCAGGATTTCACCGTTTGATGCGTCCGGAAGACGCCATACTTCTTTTGCCTCCATGGAGGTTATGCCGGAATTGGATGATGATATTGAAGTTGATATCAATCCCGATGATCTGAGGGTTGATACATACAGGGCAAGTGGAGCAGGAGGACAGCATATAAATAAAACCGAATCGGCTATTAGAATCACACATATGCCTACCGGCATAGTGGTATCCTGCCAGACAGAGCGTTCACAGTTTCAGAACAGGGATACAGCCATGAAAATGCTTAAGGCTAAGCTGCTGGAGTTAAAAGAACGTGAGCAAAAAGAGAAAATAGAAGATCTTAAAGGGGTGCAAATGGATATTGCCTGGGGCAGTCAGATAAGGTCATATGTATTTTGCCCTTACACACTAGTAAAGGATCATAGGACAAATTATGAAGAAGGTAATGTAAACTCGGTTATGGACGGTGAGATTGACGGTTTCATCAATGCCTACCTGGCATCCAACATGAGTATAAAAAACGCAAATCAGAATCAATAATATATTGAACGCGCGAAAGAATTTTCATAAAGTGTTGCGCGTTCAATGGGTCAAGGTATATGATTTCGCGAAAAAATAGAATCAGAAATGTAAAATGTTTTTCGCGAAACATATAGTTGATGAATGTTTAGCAGCTTTCGGGAGAGATTTTATGGATATGTCAGGTAAAATGGATTTGCTCAAATCGAATATCAAGAACTTTGGCACGTTGGCTGTGGCATTTTCAGGAGGAGTGGACAGTACCTTCCTTCTTAAAGCTGCATTCGATGTTTTAGGTGACGATGTTATAGCGATAACTGTAAAGTCTCCTCTCCATCCGCAAAGAGAGTTTAATGAGGGATGTAATTTTGTAAAAAATATAGGGGCCCGCCAAAAGGTTATTGAATTGGATAAGAAGGACATAGAATTCTTTTTTAACAATCCGCCGGACAGGTGCTACCACTGTAAAAAGGAGATTTTCAGAAGGGTTTTAAAAGCTGCCCGGGAAAATAACATTAGCTATGCGGCTGACGGGTCCAACATAGATGACCTTGATGATTACAGGCCCGGGAAAAAAGCCCTGGAGGAACTGGGAATAATAAGCCCTTTGAAGGATTCCGGGCTTACTAAGAAGGAAATAAGGCTGCTATCTAAGGAAATGGGTTTACCGACATGGGATAAACCTGCTTTTGCCTGCCTTGCATCAAGAATTCCGTATGGGCATGAAATAACCCTGGAAAAGCTTTCGATGATTGATAAGGCGGAGCAGTTTTTGATGGATTTGGGGTTTAAACAGGTCAGGGTGCGGCATCACGGGGAAATAGCCAGAATAGAAGTGAACCCGGAGGATAGGATAAGGTTTGTAGAACCGGATTTAATGGAGAGTGTATATAGCGAGTTCAAAAAGCTGGGCTTTTTATATACTTCG
>JAEZNF010000223.1 GCA_023441845.1 Bacillota bacterium
CATGAAACCATTCCTTTATAAAAGTCGGCAACAGTAAGGGCTCTTCCAAGCTTAAACCAGTGCTTTACTGGTACTTCACCTCTGGCAACGGCAATATAGCTTGTTTGTCTTGCTTCGGAAGCCAGGAGATCGTAATAGGAGTTTGTAAGCCTGTTTTCCTCGATGTTATAACCGATTGAAAAGAGCTGCTTCTTCTCATCAAATAAAGGCCGGAAGCTTGTTCCGTCAATTATTTTGTTCAGCTTAACCATGATTTCCATATATTTTTTTATAAAGAGCTCGGTGTTCTCAATTGATTTTTCAATTGAAATCCGGAATGTTTCAAGCCATATATGAGATTGAGTGTTTTCGCCCTTTAGATCCGCGGCTATATATTCTATTTTCCTTAATACCTTTCTGTACGCCTCAGGCATGGTTTTTAATGATATATTCCGGTTCAGGGGAGTTAATGCATCCTCCGCAAGCCTTACGGTGTCCTTGAAATTATAAAGCTCGCTGCTGCTAGCTATTCTGTCGCCTAATTGTGGAAAAACAACAGCCTGAGGGGGGATATCCTTACGGGTATTCTTTTCGTTATAATAGTCGGACAGGTCCTTGTATACTATTTTTTTTTCTTCATCTCTATTCCAGGTTGAATGCACGGTTATGTCGGCTATGGGTATGGATTCGGAGGCTATCAGCCTATGCGCATTTTTTATGCTTTCAATCCAGGGCATAAAAATATCCAGCTCGCTCTTGAAGAAACCGAGCATCTTTGCCAGCTTATTTTTCCAGGTGATTCTTCTGGTGTTTGTAGTGTCCTCTGCCTCTAAAAAAGAATCAAGGAACTTGCTCCATCCAATAAAATCCTCAGGTTTTTTTCCAAAGACAGAATCCAGATTCTTAAGACCCGGGAATGATATGGTGCTTTCTCTGTTTGCCAGTTCGGCTGTATCCTTTATGCCCTGCACAAATTTTATATCAACCAGGGGCTTTTCCAGATACTCAGCCAGACCTTGCACCAGAGCTATCAAATAACACACAAGGTTGCCGCTGTCGACCGTAGATACATACCGGGGCTTTAAAGGCCTCATGGTATGGTTGTCGTACCAGTTATAAAGGTGACCGTTCCACTTATCCATCTTTTCTATTGTTGAAAGGGTTTTGGATATCCTTTCAATCATTTCAAAGGTACCTATATAACCCATATCACGTGCTGTCAAAAAGGCCATAAATGCAAGTCCGATATTGGTTGGAGAGGTTCTGTAGGCAATTCCGTTCGGAGGGTCTTCCTGGTAATTATCGGGAGGAAGATAGCCGTTTTTATGGTTTACAAATTCTTCGAAGTACCTCCAGGTCTTTCTTGATATCAGTCTTAGCTCCTTTATATCCGAACCGGACAGCTTGGGTAGTTTTTCCTTTCTTGTTTTGGTGATAGAGTAGGCAGTAAAAGGGGTAGAGGACCATATGACGAACAATGCCAGAGACATAATGAAGTATGATGGTCTGAAAGTTAGGGCAGTGATGCTTATAGTACCTGCAACTATTACCGATACGCCCATCTTGTTCCAGAAGCTGTCTATGGAGTTTTTTTGTCCCTTTTCAACATCAGCCGCAGTTACCCACTCTAGCATATTTTTCTTAGTGATAAAAACCCTTGTAAGAGTAATAATTATGGCATTGGCCATTATATATGCCTGATAAGGCAAAAAGATAAACTGTAGAGAAATTTGATAAAGGCTTGCTTTAAGCCCGGATATAACGGGTATATGCCTCTTAACCCTGTAATAAAACGGGTTTTGGGATATAATGTAGTCTATTACCGCGGTTATTAACGGAAAGGCTAATGTCAATACTGCCATACCCAGCCAAAAGAGCGGTGTTCCGGGAAGTATACAAAAACCGAGCAAAATCAAAAGCACAAGTGAAGGAGATATAAGGCTCCTTCTCATGTTATCAAGCATTTTCCATTTTGATATCAGGCTTAAAGGGTTTTTTATTTTATTTCCTTGCCTGTCCCTCACGGAACTCCGCAGCCACGGCGCTAATTGCCAATCGCCCCTGGCCCACCTGTGCATCCTGGCAGAGAAAGAGTTATAGCTTGATGGATATGAATCTATAAGCTCAAGGTCTGTGGCCAGGCCGGCCCTTACATATGAGCCCTCAAGCAAGTCATGGCTCAATATTGAGTTTTCAGGTATGGCGTCTTGTAAAACCTCCTGAAACACATTCAAATCATATATTCCTTTACCGGTGAAGATTCCCTCGCCGAAAATATCCTGATAAATGTCAGAAACAGCGCACGCATAGGGATCGATACCCTCCTGACCTGTAAAGATACGCGAGAAAAGAGACTTGTTGGCACTTTCAACATCAAAATTAATTCTTGGCTGAATAAGTCCGTAGCCTTCGGTGACAATTCCCCGTTCTTTATTTATAACCGGCCTGTTTAAAGGGTGTGACAATGTGCCGATCATTTTTTTTGCGCCGCCTATGGGAAGCAGGGTATCGGCATCAAGTGTTATGACATAGCTTATTTTAGGGAGCCGGCTAATGCTGCATGACATAATGGAATAACTGGTATTCTCCTGACCTTTTAAAAGCCGGTTGAATTCCATTAAAGCGCCCCTCTTCCTTTCCCAGCCCATCCACTTTTGGTCGTTCTTATTGTGTATTCTGTATCTGTGAAAATAGTAAAAGATTTCTCTACCGTCTTTTGCGTATTTTTTATTCAGTTCCTTTACGCCGTTCAAACCAGCTTCGGCTATTTTCTCATCGCCCGGCATATCTTTTGATCCGGCGTCCTTGAAGTCACCTGCCAGGGCGAAAAACAAATTATTCTCTTTGTTTGCGAGATAATGGGTTTCAAGATTCCCCAGGAGCTCTTTCACGCGCTTTTCGTCAGGAAGCAGGGCAGGAACTACTATTATGGTACTTAAGTCTTCGGGAATACCTTCTTTAAGCTCAAGCTTGGGCAAAAAAGCGGGTTCGACCAAATGGCATGCAGCCCAGTTTACAAGACTTACCGAGATTTCCGTTGCAGGTATGAATACTGCAAAAGCAGACAGCACGGATAATAGGAGCTTGTTCCCGAGGGCAATGCTATAGGTCAGGTGCATTAGTGAAAATATCAGCAAAAGAGAGCAGACACAAATCAGGCCGAGGTATATTAATGCAGGGTGCCTTGTGAAGGAGGATGCCAGCCTTACATATAAATTAGGCTTGTAATTAAGCCTTTTTTTCAAATGGACAGTACCTTTCCCGACCAGATAATAGCCAACATGGTGTTTATGCCTGTCTTTGTCACTGCCGGAAGCCTCATTTGCAAGATTAACGGCTTCTTTAGCTATGTGGATTTCTGAAGCCCTGAAAGCCGAAGCATACTCTTCAAGTTTCTTCCTGTACAGGTTGCGGCTTGCCGGGTCCATGCGGGGGTATGTTCCGTCCGGGTCGCTGCTTAATATCTGTTCCACGGCGCTTGAGGATTCAAATATGTCTGTCCAGTCAAGCGTAGACATAAATTTAAGGCTTAATATGAAATTACCCATTGATACCGAATATACTGCTTGCGTACCGTGCTCTTTCCGTGTAACGGTATCAAGTGTGGTGCCATACTTTGCAAGAAAATTGTCCAGAACGCCGAAATATTTCGAAAACCCGCGTCCCGCCCTCCTCAGGCGGTACGACAAATGCTCAATAAATGAAGGTTTTACATCAGTTGTGGATTTCAACCTGCTGTCCAGGGTTTTTAAAAACCTGTCGAAATTCTGCCCTTCACTCTTTAAAAGGCTGTCTATTAATTCATCTGCAGCCCGCCATTCACGCCTTGTACGTTTCAGGTTTTCGCATAAGGCTCTGACCTTTTCCACAATGGCTATACGGATGATACTGGGCAGCGCCCACAGCTCCCTGTCAGACAAAGTAGAGTGGGATTGATAGGCTTTCAGATAATTAAGAAGCACTCTTTCGTTTATTTGGCCGTCAGTATGGGCAACAAGTTCGGTTGCAATTGCATATATTCGGGCATGTCCCTTAAGATGTCCGCATTTTAAAACGGGAAGCTTCAGGTAGTCGATTTTGGAGAAATTCTTTCTTATTCCCTTGACCTGCTCTTCGAGTATATAAAAATTATCAAGAAGCCATTCCGCAGCGGGCGGGACGGCAAGCTTCCTGCCGACGTCATCATTAAAACTGCCATATGTGGAAGTAATATAGTCAAAATTTTCGTTCATCCTTGAAACAGGCCAGTAATGGAGCCTGTTTTTTTGGGAAACGGTATGGTCGATAGCTATTTTCTTCGCATGTTCTTCAAGCTCTTCACATGTCAGAGATGCATCATGTACTTTTATTGAATAATTTCCTTTGTTTCTATTAAAAATACTCATTAATAAAAAAATGAAAATGGCAGCAATAACAATACCAATTTCTATGACAGTGCCTGAGTTTAATTGCATATTAATTAAACGTCTCCTTTTTTACCGTATACTGCACCCGTAAATTGCAGTAAAGCAGCATTATTTAGGGCAGAAATTCTAATATTATTTATGCTGTGCTAAATTGTATGAATTAATGAGTGGAATTATATGGCATGATTATGGATAAACTTTATTTGCCATATGTGGCGGAAAAACTGGGGATTTGATATGGCACTCTTCATATTTACAAGCACACTTATTTGCTAAAATAATATAGTTTGTAGTAATAGTTACTTTATATATGCGGGACTTATGCAGTTGCTTGAAATAGATGGGAACTTGATCAGAGCACGTCCAAAAATCTGTGATGATGTCGTTGTTTTCAGCAATCCTTTGATAGGCGAACACTTCTGAATTCTCTTTCTGTTCCGCAGATACCATTTGCAGATAGTCTTCTATATGAAGTTGTCTGTTCTTAAATCCATCATTGGTTACATTCATTAACTCACATCTCCTAAAGTTCAGTCCTTCCCACGTAGTCTTTATACCCTGTGGTACTCTGACTTCTCATGATAAATCTTATTTCAACCATATCTGTAAAAATTCTATTACATTGGATATGTCCATGAGATATCCCCAGGTACTCACACGTTCTTTCCCTCTTATACTCATTCCATAAATACTAGACACATTTCTGTACAGTTATTGGATTTTGGTTTGTCTCGCAACATAGTCCATGTAACTAGCCTCAGATGTAACAAGCCAGAGTTTT
>JAEZNF010000257.1 GCA_023441845.1 Bacillota bacterium
CCATAAGCAAAAAGATCAGTTCCAAACAAATAAAAATCTTTATATCCAAGCCGAATTCCCTTACAGAACTCCTCAATGATATTTTCGATTTTAAAGCTACTTATATCTCCATGAACTCTATTTATTAAACAATATGTACATTGTTTCAAACACCCTGTTTCAACCTGAATATGAAAAACTTTATTCTCAGTTTCATATCTTCTCTTGACTGGCTTAAATACGTTTATGCTTGACACACTACTAAATATATGTTTTGCTCCAATTATCTCATCTAGTCGTTGTTCATTACCAACAGGAACAATATGACATTTATACAGTTCTTTTAATAGCTTGATATGAGTACTGGCAATACACCCCATTAATATAATTTTGTTTTCAATCCCTAGATGTTTGATCTGCTCATAAAATTCGTTATACATGGTAATCCTATCATCAGTAGAACCACAACCAATATAGAGTATCAAATCAGATTGGTAATCCTTCGCTACTTCCCATCCGTTCATATCCAGGTACTTCTCAATCTTTGAACAATACTTTAAATTTGCTTCACAAATTAAATTTTGTGTAATTATCGTTGCTTTTTTCTTCATATCATCTATTTCCTTTATATATCCCTATTTTTTTGATGCTTATTTATTCGTTCTTTATTTACCTTACAAATTACTCCAATATAGTACCTTGATTCAATTCTAACGCTTTTTTCATATAGTAATTCCCCACAGTTACATCAAATACGGCCATACCCATAGGATTGAACATAACCGGTTCTGTGTTTTCAAACCTGGATATTATCGAATTACATACAACATCAATTATTGACCATGTGTCTTCCTTAAGTAAGCCCTTCTCCCGATGCATGTTCTCAATATCAGTATTTTCCCTACAGACCTCATCCCAGTCATCCACAATCAAAGTTCTTCTGACATATTCATAAATATCAACTTTGTAATCTCTCAGTGATACATTCAATTGCAGGGAAGACTGCTTAGGTTTAATGTCTATATACGGTGATTTTGATACAGTACAGGTTATAAACACATCTGAGTCTACATATACATCTTTCCAACTTTCAGCTATAGTAACCTTATTTAAATAAGATGATTCTATAGTTTTAGCATCAATTGGGTTTAAATCATAAATAAACACCTTATTAATATATTCACCATATAGATCCATGCACATCTTCAAATGATGCTTTCCAATAGGTCCCCAGCCAATAATGCCAAGATTGAATGGTTTAAGCTGCCTGGCTTTAAAGTAATACTTGATAAGCAAGCTGCTAACCGAAGCTGTCCTTATAATACTTATCATAGGAGTATTCAGTATAGAAACAGGCTTACCGGTATTAGCATCATTTAAAATTACTACACTATGAGCTCTGGGTAATTTATTATTTATATTGTCGGGGAAACTGGCTATCCATTTTATACCTGCTATATTAACATTACCACCAACATATGCCGGCATAGCTATAATACGATTTTTCGGATCACCATATCTTAAATAAGGTTTAATAGGTTGAGAAAACTCATTCGTTTGGAGGCAATGAACAGTGTTTTCCAGTTCATTCACTATTTCGTTCCAATCAATCCCAATTTTTAGTATATCCTTTTCATTTAAATAGAGCATTTTTAATGTCCCTCTTTTCAAATTTTTAGATTATAATTCTTAAATACCCACTCGTCATTATAAATAGTGCTCGCATATCTGTCACCGCGGTCTGCAAAAATGGTAACTACATTTTTATCGGATGTTATCTTATTATCGTGAAAATACTTTTTTATTGCAGCATATACAGTTCCTGATGACCCTCCTGCAAATACCATATGTTCTCTTAGTAATTCCTTGCAAGCCTTAATTGATGCAATTTCATCAACAATAACTACATCATCTATTCTGGCATATTTAATAATATCAGGAACCATAGCAGATCCTATTCCCGGTATATATCTTTTTCCAGGTTTGCCTCCAAAGATTACCGATCCTTGAACATCAACTGCAATAATTTTCGCATTCGGGTATAAGTCTTTAACCCTTTGTGATACTCCGGTTATTGTTCCACCCGAACTTACACCAACAAACACATAATCAACTCCATTAACTTGATGACATATTTCATCACCTAAAGTGTTGTAATAAGCCTCTGCATTATATGGATTTGCATATTGATTAATCCAATATGAGTTTTCTATTTCGTTTTTTAATTCTTTGACCTTTTTTATCCGGCTTAAAAGGTATCCATTGTTTTCATCTCTTTCCGTTACATTGATATAACAACTGCACATATTTTCAATTAGCAGCTGGTTAACCGGGGAGATATTTGGATCAAATACACATATAAATTTTAAGCCATGTTCTCTGCATACCAATGAAAGTGCAATACCAAAGTTACCGGATGATGATTCTATTATTGTAGTATCCTTATCTATCTCTCTAAGATTGATAAGCTTTTTTATAATATGTTGTGCGGCACGGTCCTTAACACTTCCAGTCCGGTTAAAATACTCCAATTTAACAAAAAGATTTACATAATCGAGTCCTTTGATTTTAATTTTAGTTATTGGTGTAACAAGGTCATACTTATACAAATTCTCTTCATGCATTTTTTTATGTACACCTACTTTCATTATTAAACACCATTACTTATAACTTTGCCCGTTTCCATTTTCATAATTTTGTCTGCTTTATTAAAATACCTGTCGTCGTGGGTAATAGCTATGATACACTTCCCCTCCTTTTTTAGATCTGTAAGTAAGTTTTCATAAAAATATCTTCTAAATTCAGGATCCTGATCTGCAGCCCATTCATCAAAAAGATAGATCGGACTGTCTTCCAAATAACTGACTAACAGTGCCAATCTTTTTCTTTGACCACTTGAAAGCTTAATTGTGCTAAACTCTCCGTTACTGATATTAGTTTTATCTTCAATATGAAGTATTCTTAATAATTCTGATATTTTATCTGTCTTATTTTTGTGATCAATGCCATATAATTTTTCAAACAAGTAATAATCGCTAAAAATGGTTGAGTAATTCTGGGATAAATCTTCTGGATTTAACTTATTACTATTTAGGATAATTTCACCTTTATCAGGTCGATAAAGACCTGTTATAAGTTTTGCAAGAGTTGACTTACCACTACCATTTCCTCCAGTGATAAATGTAATTTCACCCGATTTGAAAGAGCAACTGACAGGTCCTACTTTGAAAACTTCGCCCTTACTGTTTTTGTAGCTATATTCTACATTGCTAAGCTCCAATTTGAAATGATCTCCCAGCACTTTATCCATATTTATAGTGCTTTCCATTTCAATTATGCCGGTAGTTTCTATTTCTTTTATCAATCCATTCAACCTTTTATAACTTATTTTTATGTTGACAATCTGGGGAATCGAATTCAGAACACCGTGAACCGGACCAGTCATATAGAGAAAGACAAATATATAATTACTTAACGAACTGGTTTGGATATCTTTAAAAAGTATAGGGAAAACAAATGCTACAACTCCAATTACTAAGGTAAAAAGCAGTTCCCCTATAACAAAAACATTAGCAAAGCCTAAATCACCCTTAATACGCTTATCCCTATATGTTTCACAGCTTACTTGCATATCATCTCTAAATTCATTTTGCCTTCTGCTATTGAGTTTAAGTTCTTTAAAACCACTGATTAAGCTATTGATGAATTTGAAAAAAACATTTTGGATATCCCTTGTTTCTTCCCATAGCTTGTTAGCATACCTACCCATAAAAAAATACAACCCTGATGCAACAAATATAGCAAGCACAGAAATAAGCAATCCATAAAAGTTTATTATCCCTAAATAGACAAAACAACAAATAAGTGTTACCAAACTAGTTACTGCAGTTATAATTACATTTGCAAAATTACTTAGATTTTCGGTATCATTATTTAAACCTGCATGTATTTTGCCATTTTCCAATTGCTCAATTTTTTCATAAGGAGCATTAAGAATTCTATTGATTAGTAAAACTCTCTTATTATAAACTAATTCATTTGTCAGCTTTAGTAGTCTAATCCTGACTAACCGCTGTCCATAAACATATACTGCAATACCCATAGCAAAAAACAATAATAATCCTGTTTGAAAGCCTTCACCCCTATTCAATGTCTCATTGACGGTAAATATGATTATTGCATTTCCGAATCCACTAACAATGCTTAAAACTGTAATAACAAACAAGGATTTATCATTGCTTTTCGGGAAAAATGTTGTGAGTAAAAAATAAATACAAAATATTGTTACAGTAATAGTCAGTAAAATAATTGCTATTATTAGGCTCTGTGGAGC
>JAEZNF010000673.1 GCA_023441845.1 Bacillota bacterium
GTATTGATGAAGCAGTAGTGTTATTTGCGGGCGAGAGAAACATTGCTTCAAAGCTAAAAGTACTGCAGGATGTCGGGCTTGGGTACCTGGGCCTTGGGCAGTCGGCAGCGACGCTTTCAGGCGGTGAAGCACAGCGTTTGAAACTGGCAAAGGAGCTTTCGGGAAACATCAGCGGGAAGGTGATGTACCTATTTGACGAACCGGCTACCGGACTTCACCCGCATGACGCAGGCAGGCTAATCAATGTATTTGATCGGCTTGTGAGCCTGGGTAACAGTGTAGTTGTTATCGAGCACAATGCTGAAATGATAATGGAATCGGACTGGGTGATTGACCTTGGACCTGAAGGAGGGAATGAAGGCGGTGAAATTGTTGCACAGGGAACGCCGGAGGAAATCATGAAAAATGTAAACTCTGCAACAGGCAGGGTCTTGTCCGGACTTAAATTAAATGCTTAAATATAATTAAGGGTGTAAATATAAGTTATATTAAATAGAAAGTACAGGGAAAGGAACCGGTTTAAGTGAATACCTACAAGACAGCTCAAATAGCCAGATTAGTCGGAGTTCATCCCAACACCATACGGTTTTATGAGGAGATGAAATTGCTTCCTGCGATACCGAGATCAAAAAACGGATACCGCAGTTTTAACGACAGGCATCTTGAACAGTTAAGACTGTTGCGTACGGCTTTCAGGGCGGAAATAATCAGCAGCAGACTCAGGCAGGAAGCTTTTGAAATTGTTAAAACAGCTGCGGTTGATGACATTGAAGGAGCGTATCTTGGCACGCAGAAATATTTGAGGCATCTAATTGAAGAAAAGGCAGGGGCTGAAGAAGCAATCTGTATTGTGATTGATATTATCAAGAACGGCACTGCATTGAATGAAAATGTATTATTCAGCGGAAGAAATGAGACAGCCGCTATACTTGGCATCTCGGTGGATGTTTTGCGTGATTGGGAAAGAAATGGCTTGATCCAGGTACCACGGGATTCTAGAGGACATAGAAAGTACGGGCTGAAAGAGATGAACAGGTTGAAAATTATCCGTACGTTAAGAAATGCCCACTATTCTATGATGTCAATTCTGCGTATGCTAAAGAGACTGGACTATGGGGAGATGAATATACGGGATGCTATTGATACGCCAGCCAGGGAGGAAGATATTATATGTGCTGCCGACCGCTATATTACGGCACTGAGTATGGCTCAAAAGGATGCATTGGAAATGTTGAACATTTTGGATGCTATCAGAAATATAGATATTAAACTTTAAAATTGAATTTATTAAGTAGCCAAAAAGTGTTAAAGCATCACTTTTTTTGCTGCTTAATATTTTAAGGTATAAGCGTACTTATCTTTAGTAAAGACTTACCGGTGTTTTACTATCGGAAATTTAATAAATGCCATAATACGAATTTTCGTATTATGGCATTTATATTTATATAAAAAAGTATTAACTAAATGTAAGTTTTATCCGATAAATTAGAAGAATTTGAAAAATATATAGAATTATTGTAAATTCATATAAAACTCTATAGCATATTGCTGCTAGGCTGCAAGCTTCCAAGATTGAGAAGTGCTGCTATAAAGCTACAGAGCTGTATCTTCTTCGAAAAAGTGCCTTACATGGCCTACGCTATAAGACTTTCAAGATAAGAGTTTGCTAAAAAACAAACTTTTTTAAGAAAAATAGTATATTGAGGAGAGTAGAATATATGAAATGTGTAATCGACGAAGAGATTAACAGAATTAGAAATGAAATGCATGCTCTCATTGATGATGACTATGAAAAAAACTATGAAAAAATTCTGAAGTTAAGTAAAAAGCTTGACATAGTCCTCAATAAGGCACTTAGTTTAAAAATGTGCACTTCACAATCAACCGGTAAAAATATAGTGAATAGATAGCTTGCGCTTTGTTGTGACTTGTAAAATTTAAGAGTAATAAGAATAAAAAGATTAAAACCAACTGTGAAAATATATAAATATATTTGCAGTTGGTTATTTATTATTAACGACTATTAACAATTGATAAATCTTATTGACATTACAGATAGAAGTTACTATAATGTTTTTTATGCGAAATATTTGTATACTAATTATTTTGGGACTTTTTTCAGAATAGAATTAAAGATAAACAACTTTATACCTTAAAATATTAAGTAGCGAAAAATGGTGATGCTTTAACACTTTTTGACTGCTTGGTAAATTCAGTTTTTAAGTTTTTATCTATACAAAGGAGTGAATATGCTTTGGAGTCAAACAAAAGTACCGAGGTTGCAAAACTTTTTCATGACGTGAGTAAAAAAATGAAACTCGGTATGCGTAAAAGTTTTGAAGAAATGGGTATTACCATGCCGCAGGGAATGTTGATATGTGCATTATTTAAGCGTGGAGAATTGAAAATCAGTGAAATAAGTAAGCAACTTGGTTTAACCGACAGCACTGTATCCGGCGTAGTTGACAGACTGGAAAAACAGAAGATTGTAGAAAGAATCAGAAGTGAGGCTGATAAAAGAATTGTATATGTCAAACTGACAGACCGGTATGCGCAAGTACATAAGGACTTTCATACAACTGCGGATAAAAATATAAAAAAGATGCTTGATAGAGCATCGGATGACGAGCTTGATAAAATTATAGAGGGGTTGAAGGTTTTTAATAGAATCTTGCGGAAAGAGATTGAATAGTTTAAAGAATGGAAACATCCATAATGCACCTGCTTTATGGAATTAATAATATGGGAGATGATTAATATATGGTGAAACTTATGAGATTTTTGAAGCCGTTTACCGCTATGGTAATAGGCTTGCTGGCCTTAATTTTTTTGCAGACGCTGAGTGACCTTTATCTGCCAACTTTGATGTCTGATATAATAAATAAAGGCGTTATGCAGGGCGATACGGATAAGATAATGGAAATTGGCGGGCTTATGCTTCTTATTGCCGGTGGTGGTGCTGTTTGTGCTCTTATAGCAAGTTACCTGTCTGCAAAGGCGGCTGTCGGCTTTGGCAGAGACCTTCGCAATACAGTATTTAAAAGGGTGGAAAGCTACTCGCTGCATGAATTTGACAAGATAGGAACAGCGACGTTAATAACCAGAACTACAAACGATATTAACCAGGTTCAAATGGTTTTGATTCTTATAATGCGTATGATGATTTCAGCACCTATGATGATTATAGGCGGTATCATACTGGCATACCGTGAAGATAAGAAATTAACGCTTGTGCTTGGGGTGGCGATACCTGTACTTGCCATAACAATTGCATTTATTGCTTCAAAGATGATTCCTCTTTTCAAGATTGCACAGAAAAAAGTCGATAAGATTAATCTGATACTTCGCGAAAAGCTCACAGGTGTTCGTGTAATACGTGCCTTTAATACGGTTGGCCGCGAAACCGAGCGCTTCGAAAAGGCAAATGTCGACCTGACGGAAAACTACATAAAAGTAAACAGAATTATGGCTTTTATGATGCCGGCCATCATGCTTATCATGAACATTACATTGCTTTCCGTTCTCTGGTTCGGCGGCATCAGGATAAGTAACGGAGAGATGGATTTAGGAAAACTTTCGGCATTTTCACAGTATGCCATGATGATTATGTTTTCAATGATAATGCTCTCAATGATGTTTATAATGGTTCCGAGAGCACAGGCTTCAGCAGAAAGAATCAACGAGGTTCTTGAAACTGTTCCGGGAATAACCGACAGTAATGAAACAAAGGATTGTTTTATCGGAAAGGGTTTTGTTGAGTTTAAGGATGTAACATTCAGCTACCATGGTGCAGAAGAACCTGCGCTCAAAAACATATCCTTTTCGGCAAAGCCTGGTGAAATTACTGCTATTATAGGAAGTACGGGTTCGGGTAAATCTACTCTGGTGAACCTGATTCTGAGGTTTTACGATATAGACAGCGGAAGCATTCTTGTAGATGGTGTCAATGTAAATGAGGCATCACAGGAGTGCCTGCGTTCTAAAATCGGATATGTCCCCCAAAAAGCGGTTCTGTTTTCTGGAACAATTACGGAGAACATAAAGTTCGGGTGCGAGAGTGCAACCGATGATGACGTGAGGCATGCTGCCCAAATAGCACAGGCCAGCGGGTTTATAGCAGAAATGGATGGAGGCTATGACCATGTGATTGCACAGGGCGGTACCAATGTATCAGGGGGACAAAAACAGCGTCTCTCCATAGCAAGGGCGTTGGTAAGAAAACCGGAGATATATATTTTTGACGATAGTTTTTCGGCGCTTGACTTTAAAACGGATGCGGCACTGCGTACTGCTCTGAAAAAAGAAATTGCACAATCAACAGTTATTATTATTGCCCAGAGGGTAGGTACTGTAATGGATGCAGACAGGATTATAGTTTTGGATGAGGGCAAAGTAGCCGGGATGGGTGTTCATAAAGAACTGCTTAAAACCTGTGAAGTATACCGCGAAATTGTATCTTCACAGCTGTCAGAGGAGGAAATCGCATGAGTGAACAAAATATAGATAAAAAGCCTGCACAGCGCAGAAGAGGACCACCTATGGGCGGCGGTATGGGGATGCCTGTGGAAAATGCCAAAAACTTTAAAGTATCATTAAAAAGACTCATAGGTTATTTGAAGCCGCACAGGATAAACCTGATTATTGTGCTTGTATTTGCTATCGCAAGTACGACGTTTTCCGTATACTCACCCAAACTGATGAGTAAGGCAACAAATAAGCTGCAGGATGCTTACATGGCAAGAACCATGATAAAAAATGTGTCGGATGGACAGAAGAAAGCCGTTGAGGGGATCAGTAAAGCAATGTCGGAAGCCCAGACAAAAGCTGTTGATCAGATAGCAGTGCAGATGACTGATGTACAGAAAAAAATGACGGCACAAATTGGTCAGCAAATGAAGCAGATGCAGGCGCCAGAATTGAAGCCAGGTGCTAGCTCCAATCCCGGAGTTCAACAAATTAATCCGGAAGCTATGACGGCTATACAGGATTTCATGAAGCTACCTATGATCGATACAATCAGTGACTCAAAACAAAAAGCCGAAACAATTATAAAAATGATAGATTTATTGTCTAAAATGCCAAATACCACGCAGAATTTACAGCAGGCACAGACAATGGATACTGCTGCTTTTAAGACGGTGAAGGAGCTTTTAGGCCTTCCAGCTGTTGACAGGATAACCGATACTCAAAAGAAAAACG
>JAEZNF010000332.1 GCA_023441845.1 Bacillota bacterium
GTACTTATGTTGATAATTACAGTAACGGGGATATTTTTACCTCAGCCGGTTAAGGACCTTATTGATTCAGCCGTAAGTATTGTGAAAGGGGGCAACTTATAATGCCGCTTGGTTCTGTATTAAATGAGCTTCAAAAAAGCTTCCAACAGGATATCCTGTCAACAACAATCAATAATTCCAATGAGCTCTATCTGGATGTAAACTCAAAAAACATTATAGATATATCAATGTATCTATTGAAAAGCCTGGGAGGCACCCTTGTTTCCCTTTTCGCAAACGACGAAAGAAAACTTTGCGGTTTCTTTGTAATCTATTATGTGTTTTCTTTAAGAGACCGGGAATGCTTTGTTGTATTAAAGACCCGGGTGGATGAAAAGAATCCTGAATTTCAGTCAATTACAAATGATGTATATTCGGCACACCTTTATGAAAGGGAAATTCAGGATATGTTCGGCTTAAAACCTCTGGAACATCCACAGCCTAAGAGGTTTGTCTTCCACGATAACTGGCCGGAAAACTCATTTCCTTTAAGAAAAGAATTTGACGGTCTAAAAAGGCCTCCGAAGGTAAACATGGGCAATGAATTTGTAGAGGTCGGGGGAGACGGAGTCTATGAGATACCTGTTGGACCTGTGCATGCCGGAATTATTGAACCGGGCCATTTCAGATTCAGTGTAGCCGGAGAACCGATAATAAATCTTGAAGCACAGCTTTACTTTGTCCATAAAGGAATCGAGAAGCTCTCTGAAGGCTCAAGCATAGAAAAATGTTTCTATATATCGGAACGCATATCCGGGGATGAAACCTACAGCTGCTCTTTGGCTTATTGCCTTGCAATTGAAAAAATAGCCGGCGTAACGGTACCTGATAGAGCTAACTACTCCAGGGTTATATTCTGCGAACTTGAAAGGCTGGGGAGCCATTTAGGCGATCTTGGAGGTATCTGTGTTGATGTCGCTTACGGTTTTGCCTCCTACCAGTTTAAAATGCTCAGGGGCTGGACATACCAAATAATTGAGGAAGTTTGCGGAAGCAGGTTTTTAAGGAGTGTCAATGCGATAGGTGGCATCAGGAAAGACTTTATAAAGGGTAAGGAAAAAAGAATACTGGAATATATGGAAAAAATAAAAAAAGAACTGCAAGATACCCAAAATATAATGCTATCCAACAGCCTTTTCATAGACAGGGTAGAAAATACAGGTATTGTACCAAATACCGTAGCGGTAGACCTTAATGCCGTAGGTCCTGCCGGACGTGCTGCAGGCATTAAAACAGACGTAAGGAAGAACTTTCCCTACTGTGCCTACGGAAATCTTGATTTTAACGTGCCGGAGCATCACAATGGCGATGTAAACTGTAGAATGCATGTTAAGCTTGAAGAGTGTTATGAATCAATCAGTCTTATCACTCAGGCTATTAATGCTATGAGCGAAGGCAAAGTACATGTCCCGGTAACAAAAGTAGAACCTTATAAATACGCCCTCGGGTATACTGAATCACCAAAGGGCGAAAACATACACTGGATAATGACTGGCGAAAACAATACCATTTTCCGCTATAAAATCCGCACACCGTCTTTTTGCAACTGGCCGGTGTTGTGTTATGCGGTAAAAGGCAATATTGTGCCTGATTTTCCGCTTATCAACAAGAGTTTCAACCTGTCTTATGCAGGTAACGACTTATAATGCCGGAGGTAATATATGTATAAAACATTAAAAAAAATAATAAAGTATCCGCGGCTTACGTCGGATTATCCGAACGTACCTTTTGATCCCGCTTTTCTTACAGGTAAGCCGGTTATAGATTCATCAAAATGCAGTCTCTGCGGTGAATGTGCAAAAAGGTGCCCATCAGGGGCTATAATTATAGATAACAAGAATAAAGATATCGGAATAAATATTGACGAGTGCATTTTCTGTTCTCTTTGTGAAGGCATCTGTCCCCAAAATGCTGTCACAATGTCAAAGGAATTCGAACTGGCGGAAAAAAGCCGCAACGCTCTTCGAAAAAGCCCTGTCATAATTGACAGCAGGGATATACCTGATGAATCCTACGAAGTAATTGGAAGAAAGGTTGAAAACAAGGCTAAAAAACTTTTTGGCCGTAGCCTTCAAATCCGCGAAGTAGATTCCGGTTCATGCAATGCCTGCGATTTCGAGATAAATGCAATGAGCAACCCTTTTAATGATATAGAACGCTTCGGCATTCATTTCGTTGCATCCCCAAGGCACGCAGACATGCTGCTTGTGACAGGTACCGCAGCAAGGAATATGGAACTGGCTCTCATAAAAACCTATAACGCAACTCCTGATCCGAAGCTGGTGGTAGCGGTTGGTGCATGTGCCTGCAGCGGAGGCATTTTCAAGGACAGTTACGCAACAAGAAACGGTATAGACTGCATTATTCCGGTAGATGTTTATATTCCCGGATGTCCTCCAAGGCCACACTCTATAATATACGGAATTTTAAAGGCCCTGGACAGACTCTAAGTAAGAACGTATTTCTACTTTTGGTTCTGTAGCGTTTCAAAGGCTTCGCCTTTGAAAATAGTTGCCGACCGCATATTTAAACCGGTTATGATTCGCTACTTAGAAGCTTTATATTCCAAACTACCTGATTTCCTTTCCAAAGGGAACCAGGGCAAGTTTGGCCAATTTCACGTGCTGTATGCTGAAAGGAATACCGATTACCGTTATGGCGCATAAAAGTGCAAAAATCAAATGGGTAAGCGCAATCCAAATTCCACCCAGCAATATCCATATAATATTCATGATTAAAGAGAGGCATCCGCTCCCGCGTTCATTGCTCACAACTTCCCTGCCGAATGGAACAAGCCCCAAATAGGATATTTTGAAGCACTGAATTCCGAACGGTATCCCTATAATCGTGAGACAAAGCAGTAGACCTCCTACAAGGTATTCTATAAAAATCAAAAGGCCTCCGCCTAATATTATCCATAGTATGTTTCCAATCAAGCCCATCTTGTTCCTCCCCCCAAATTATACATGCCGTAATTTCACGAATCAAATAATAGTATAAGGAAAGGGACATTTTTTCGAAAATTAAGTTCTTTTTGATAAGTAATGTCCCCTTTTTGTCGAGTAGACCTCAATTAAACTATTTTACAACTATATTTATGTCAAAGCTGGTAGACTTACCGAAAGAGTTTATTAATTCACATATATAATTATATGTTCCCGGTTTCTTTGCTGTAAACAATCTCATGGCAGATTGTTCATTTGGAGTATTATCAATATTCTGAACAGTGGATACAACTGCTCCATTTTCATACAGCACCCATTTTGTACCGTTATTTCCACCACCAATATACATTCTGATGGTATAGTCCTGACCGACTTTCAATTCATAATTATCTGCTGTTATTCTTGGTATAGCCGGAATACCTGTGGCTTTCACTGTGGGATACCCTGTCGGAACTGCTACGTTAACAGTTATTTTACCTGGCGATGCTTTCACAGGTTCAGCAGATGATTTGGGCTTAATCGTCTGTTTTATGTTTTTCTTAGGTATAGATGAATTTTTAACACCTTTTATGCTTTTTTGTACTTGAGTAGGTACTGGCGTGCTCTGTGTGCCTATTGTATTGAAAGTAGGCTCCGGGGAATTATCCGCTATAATTGTTTTGTCAGCCTGCAAACTGCCTTCTTTAAGACTTTTCTCGGAATGGTCTTCTGCTTTGACCTGGGTGACTTTACTTTTACTATCTTCTTTGCTGGAATTTACCAGCACGTTTAACTGCTTTGGCTTATCCGGTTGAGTATTGGGTATGTTCGAAGAAAAATAATCGAAGCCTGCATAACCAATTATAACTACAGCCAATACACTTGCAGCAGTAAAAATATATTTAATGGTATTTCTTTTTACTCCCATTTTATCGTTGATATATATCCTCTGGCCTATGTAATAGTTCTTAATACTGCCAGTCATAATAAATCTTCCATGCTCAGTCATGAATACAACTCTTTCCATGGAGTATTCAAGCACAATTCCTATTTTCTCTATTATGCAATTTTTGCTTAAAGCATTTTCCAGATATATTTTTAGATCTTCCAGCTCACTCAAGAAAATTAAGCTTACTGCAATTATATACTTTCTGTATCTTCCGTTCTTTTTTGAGAAGGCTTTTTTGATTTTTTCAACATCAGCCACATCCAATTCCTTTTTAAGACTGAAATCTTTAAAAACAGGCTCAGTTTCAATTAAGCCTTTAGCATAGGCTACGCAGGATGCAATCGTAGACCTATCATCAGGAGATCCTCTGACAAGGTCTTCCATTGAGACCCCGTATTCCCACATCTTATTTTTTAGAAGAACAATTTCTTCCCTTACCCAATTTTTGTTCTTACTAATATAAGCTGTTATCCACTTTGTCAATATTTCATCACAGAAATGCAAAAATTTATCATGGCTGGTTCCCTTAAAACTGTTAATTGCGTAGTCAAACGCCGAAATCCCGATCTTATATTCGTCCGAGTTTTTTTCCACAACCGTCTTTCCGGTTACCTTGCTTACAATCATGCAAATAAACTGTTCGTGGTCTCTTATGAACTCCTCTCTGGTAAACAAATCATCAAACCTGATTTTTTCAAACATTCTGTCACTAAAGTCCTTGTTAAAACCGCTAAAATCACTGTTTTCGACTTTATCCAAGCTGATCAACCCCCTAATAATTTCTCTATTTATCTAAATCTATCTAAATAAAAATAAATATAAATGAAAGTATTATGATGTATAGTTGCTGAAAAAACGCAACGTATAATTGAACCTATTCGTGTATATAAAATATTTTATCACAAAAAACTTTATTTTGATATTTCTATATTTCTGTATTCATCAGGTCTTTATAGATTTTCCATTAACTTCAAAGAGACAAAAAAGTTTTCCTATTAACAAAATTTTATCACAAAAAACTTGATATTTCTATATTCATTATATCTTTAGCGTTCTTCTGTTAACTTCAAAGAAGCAAAGAGTTTTCTATTACCAAAATATGCTAAACACAAAATGAATATTATAAGAATTATCGGACACAATAACAGCACAAGGGTTCGTGATAGTTGAGTCAAGAGTGCTATAAGGTCTGTTACGCTTAATAAAGGCTTTATAGTATTCGGTCAAAGGTTAATATCAGGTTTTGCCCATTGTTGGCGCTAAGGCTTAATATTAGCCGGAGAGAAGAGCTTTATATGTTTTGTATGGCTGTACTGCAGTAACAAAAATTATTGCAGCATGGTTAAAAGATATGTATAAAGTTCGAGCTAAGATTATCAAGGGTTCCGCAGGTATGATTCCTGCTTGCTCCGGTCTGCCGCTGAAGTATATGGTAGCCTCGGGCTTGCCGGTTGAACTACTGGAGGTCTGCTGCAGTCGAAAGATTGCAGCAGGCTTCTAAGGTATTCTTGATAGTCGAGCAAAGGTTGATGTAGGTCCCGTAATGCTTGTTGGCAGTCGGAAGATTGTTTACAGGTACGTAGGAATTTGCATTAGCTGTAGCGAAGATTATTACGAGCTCTTTCCACACTTTTTTCTTTAATTGTCCAAGCTTGTCGTGGTAAACAGTAAACTACTGAATTTTCCGACTTCCTGGGTCCATGTAATACTGTTTTCACCGTAAAACGGCTTGTCGGAAAGCGACTTATTCTTGGCATAACTTGCAATATATCCTTTTCGGAACTCTTCGGTCCCTTCAGCATTTTTATAGTCTTCATAGGCTTTGTGGCTTGTAAACACTTCAACCGCTATAGGATCTTTACTTTCACCCATTTTTTTCAGCAAATCAATAATATCATCTTTTGAAGCGTCAGGGCTTATCAGAATAAGAGCTCCATACCCTTTCTCCTGCTTAAAAACCTTAAATTCTTCAAGAATAGTATAATCGATTTTAGCAGATACTTTAGGTGTTAGAATTTTTGCAGCAGTTGCTGTAGGGGCCGTAGAAACAGCTGCAGGAGTCACGGCCGTAGAATCAGCCACAGGAGTCACGGCAACAGAAGCGGTAGGAACAGAATCCGCCGCAGTAGGTTCACTT
>JAEZNF010000344.1 GCA_023441845.1 Bacillota bacterium
ACTTATCACTGACCTCATCATATGTCATGTTGACTTTTGCAGTGGAATCGCTGTTAATAGTGCTCATCATGCTTGAAAGCGTAGTATCCTTTGAAAATATGAATGTTTTAGAGTTTATTGTAAACTCAACATTTTCAGTATCGGTTTTATAATCAAATGACGTTTTAAGCTTATCCTTTAAGGTTGCAATAGTGTCTGATGTATTTAGTCTGTTTGATGTGCCCGGTTTAATATTTATGTAATCCAGTCCGCTGTTAGTGCTGCCGCTCTCAATAGTCAGCCTGCTTGTCCCACCGGTCGTACTGAAAACAAGTTTGCCGCTGCCTGCTACTGTTTCTCCGACAGTAACCTTACCTGTTCCGAATTCAACACCAATTTTATTTTCTATATCCTGCGCCAGATCAGCTACAGTTGATGTATCGGTAAAGCTTCCGAGAGTAATTTCCTTTGTTACTCCATCAAGCGTAATCTTTATTTTTTTCCCGCTTGCATTAACTACGTCACTGTCTGCGCCGGAAGTAATAATGTCGGTGCTTTCCAGCGCTTTTGTCACACTGTCACCGCTCTTCGCTGTGGCAGCCGTCGCAAGGTTGGTAACCGTAATCTTATGAGAGCCCATTGATCCTTCCGCCCCTCCTGTCGCAGTCACAACTGTGCTGTCGGTACTGGAAACAGAAAACTTTTTGTAGCTGTTCTGCGAAAGCATATAGCTTGACGGTTTTAAAACATCAAAGAACTCGTCTTTTAAGCCTCTTAAAAGGTTGGTAATTTCCCTGTAATCGTCCCTTTTCCATTCAGCCAGTTGCTTTTTTTGCATCACCTTGTCAAGAGGCGCTCTTTCAATCTTCATCAGACTGCTGATTATTGTATCGGTGTCAAGCCCCGATGCCATCCCCGTCAGTCTTAACCTACTGTTTATCATATTTGAAATACCATTTACCGCCATATACTCTACCTTCTTTCATCCACTATAATCCCAGCCATCTCCCACATTTTCGCTACCATGTCCAGAATTTTCTCAGGTGGAATTTCCCTTATCAGCTCATGTGTTTCAGCATCAACCACTTTTACCATAATCTCTTTGGTCTTCTCATGAATTGAAAACTCAAACTTCGTATTAGCCCCCAGAATAGCCTTGTTGGCCTTTTCAATTGCATCAATTACCACCCTTTCCGAAATGGGAAGTTCCTTCTTTTCGTACTCCGAAAGTTGCGAATAGTTTAGATTCTCAAAAGATGCAGTTGCAGGTTGAGGTTTACCCATACTATTCATGCCACCAACCTTGGCTGTATTTGCATCCTGCGACTTTTGCATTGCGAGAGCGGAAGCCTCCATGCTATCAATCCTCATATTAATCCCTCCATGAAAATTATGTCCCGTCTTTTAAATATATCGGAAAATATCGCTAAAAGGTTTAGCATGATATCAACAAATTGGAATAATAAGGTCCGAATTAGTTGAAACACTTTAACAGGCAATCAGTTCACATACCTTTTGTATATCTTCATCTGTCAGATTCACTGAACTCGGAAGATTCAAACCATTCTGCGATACATAATCCGTAACACTCATATCGCCGCATTTGCATTCTTTATAAGGGTTCATCAAATGCACAGGCATAAAAAACGGTCTGGTTTCAATACCGTTTTCTTTTAATCTTTTTATTAAAGCATCCCTGCTTTCCCCATAGTCCTCTTCAATCACTATTGAGTACAGCCAGTAGGAATTATCGGCCCATTCCTTTTGTACGGGCAGCGCTATACCTTTTACAGTACCCAGCAAACCGGAATATCTTTTTGCATTCCTCTTTTTCGCTTCTATGAACCTCCCTATATTCTCAAGCTGCGCCGTTCCCATTGCGGCGTTTATATTGGACATGCGGTAATTAAACCCTATATCCTCATGATGGAATCCTCCGTTGTCTGAAAGGGTTTTGGCCTGGGTAGACATGTAGTTTGCATATTCGAAGATTGACAAATTATTTGTTACAAGCATTCCTCCGTTTCCGGCTGTAATAAGCTTATTCCCGTTAAAGCTGTAGCAGCCGGCATGTCCGATAGTCCCCGTATGAATACCCTTATACAAAGAGCCAAGCGACTCGGTGGCATCCTCAATAACATATAGATCATATTTCTTTGACAGCTTCATGACAGCGTCCATATCCACCGGATGCCCGTAAATATGAACCGGAAGTATGGCTCTGGTTTTCTCTGTTATCAGTTCCTCGATTTTATCGGTATCCATCACATAGGTGTCCCTGCAGACATCAACAAATACAGGCGTGGCTCCAACATAGCTTATTGCATTAACAGGCGCTATAAATGTCATCGATGGGACAATAACCTCATCACCCTCCTTGATTCCAAGGCTTTTTAATGCAAGATGCAAAGCTGAGGTTCCGTTAACAACCGCAGCAGCCTTCATTGCGCCGACATATCCCGCAAACCTTTCCTGGAATCGGCTTACAAACGATCCTGCACTTGACACCCATCCGGTATCAAGGCATTCTTTCATGTACTTCCATTCATTTCCGCAAATTTCAGGCACACACAGCGGTATCATTCTTTACCTCACTTCTTTTCGTCAAATTCGGGAATATCGCACATGGCACAAATAGGTATGTCATTGTACTCTCCTACCATATGCTTTTCCCTTATATACCCGTATTTCTCATTCTTCCATATATCCGTCAATTTGTCCCTCGCGGCATCCCCTACCACATAGTTCATTTTAGCATCTGCGCAGCAGACAACCACCTTTCCGTTCCATGTAACAAACATCCTTTGCCAGAGCTGAGCACATGCAAAATTCTGAATCTTTTTCCTCTTAACAACCTTTCTATCTTCACCGACCAGCTTCTCTTCATTTGTAAACTCCCCCCAGGCCACTATATCCACGTGGTCCTTGAATAGCTCCACAAAATCATTGAATTGGTCGGCATTCTCTTTCATCATGACCATCGAGGCTCTTGTTAAAGGAGTATCCAGGCCAAGCTCTGTCCTAATCCTTTTTACGTTTTTTATGTTTTCCAGCACTTTCTCAAAGCTTGCCCCTATGCGTATCCTTTCGTAGTCCTTCTTAAAAGGAGAATCGAAGGAAAACAGCAGCTTACTAAGCCCCGATTTTATCAATTCGGCTGCAAGCTTTTCATCAAGCAAAACTGCATTGGTGTTTACCAGTAAATCCAGAATGCCTTTCTCTTTGGCGTATTTCACCATATCGGGGAGCCTTTTGTGCAGAGTAGGTTCACCCATCCAATTCAGCTTAACAGCCTTGACACCTATTGAAACGGCCTGATCTATTAAATTTCTGTAAAGTTCGAAGTCCATAAATCCCATTTCAAAGCTACCGCCGTTTACCGCGATATTATCCCTTACCAAAATGGTTCTGGGGCACATGGGACATTTCAGATTGCAGCAGTTGGTGGATTCAATGTCCAGGTTTAAGGGGCCGTCCTCCAGAATAAACCCCTTGGCATTTTCCACCCATTTCCTCCTGTACTCCTTATATTCAGGGGATCTTGTCTCTTCCCACCTTAAAGCAAACTCGCTTTTATATTCGCTTAAAAGCGGATTAACCGGCACATTTAGACTCTTACCCGGCAAATCTACCCACTCCTTTTCATTCCACATAGAATCGGTTTCTTGACACGAAATTCACAAATCAGCTTTCATTCTATATTGCAGCTAAGCTTAAAAAGCTTCAAAGTATGAAAATCACTGCTAAACTTCTATCGTTGATTACAGTCGGATTAATTTGATTTAAGCCTGCTCATTAAAAATTCCGCAAACATGAAGTCGGTCTCAGTATCAATATCAATGGAAAATTGCGGTTCCATTATGTAGGAAAGAGTCTTTTCTGTCTGGAATCCGTTAAATTCAAACAATTTTGAGGCCTTCACTATATAAATAGCTCCATTTATCCGATAGACATCCGGAAAATCCTGGGACCTTTTGTATTTATCCCTGTCATATTCAAGAAAATCGGTTAAAATTCCGGTTCTGTCTATTGATTTCATCCACCACGGCGGGTGTTCCGCTCTGGTCACCGAAATAAGAGAATCAATACTGCCCATATTATCAAGGTATCTGCCCAAAGCTTCATCAATATGCCCGGCCGTCCTTAAAGGTGACGTACATTGGAGTAAGATAATATGCTCCGCACTGTAATCTTTTTGTTTCAGCCAATCCAGCGCATGCTTTACGACATCAACAGTACCGGCTGTATCCGACGCCAGCTCCTGCGGCCGCATAACCACTTCAGCGCCTAATAACATGCTTATATCCGAAATAGCTTCATCATCGGTTGAAACTACTATTCTATCGATCAAGATGGATTTCTTAGCTTCCTCCAGCGTCCACGCAATCAAAGGTTTACCGTTTAGCGGCCTCTTATTCTTATTCTTCAGCCTCTTTGAGCCTGACCGCGCAGGCACAATGCATAAAACCTTTTCCATTCTCGTCTCCCGTCCCATCTATGAATAGACTGTTCTTTCAATATTTATTCCGGCTGTTCTGCCTGGTGCTTTTGAACACAATTCATTTCCAGGAAATGAATTGTGTTCAAAAGCACTTCATATTTATTTGCCGCTTAACAAAATGAATTTATAGAAATTTATTTTGTTAAGCGGCACTTGTTGAAGTCCCCAGGTTGCAAGGCATACCCCTTTGCAAGGTCTTTTAAAGCAACGGAACCTGTTATTGAATCCATTTGTTTGGGTTCAATGCCCTTCCCCGCTCTTTTGACACACAGCATATCGTAAGAAATTACCTGACCCTTATATATTTCCCTGTTTGTAACAATATATTTTCTTGCCGCTTCCCTTACATCCAGTTCTTTTTGTACCGGATATTTACGGCCGTCCCCAAGCGCCTTTTCTATGTTGCGTATATACCTGACCATTTTTGACAGCTCATCAGGTTCCAGTGAAACCTTATGGTCAGGTCCAGGCATGCTTTTGTCAAGAGTTATATGCTTTTCTATCACCTCAGCTCCCAGTGCAACAGCTGCGGCTGGAATTTCAACGCCGGGGGTATGGTCCGAGTAGCCTACCTTTACTTTAAAAGCATGCTGCAGGGCTTTTATGGCATTTAAGTTTACGTCTTCTACCGCGGCCGGATAACACGAGGTACAGTGAAGCAGCGTAACATTTCTATTTCCCTCCCCGTAAATCCATTGCAGTGCTTCCTCGACCTCTTCCAATGTTGACATGCCTGTTGAAAGAATTACAGGCTTTTGTTTCTTTGCAACGTGCTTTAATAAATGCTTATCGGTAATATCGCCGGAGGAAATCTTGAATACGGTTATTCCCAGATTATCCAGCATATCAGCCGACTCCTCATCAAAGGGCGTAGAAATAAACGTTATATTATTCTCCCTACAGTAGCTTATGAGTTCTGCATGGTCATTATAGCTCAGTTCAAGCTTTTTCAGCATTTCATACTGGGATTCGGCGGAATTTGTGTTTTCAATCTGGTACTGTGCTTTACCTGCCGTTTTTGTAACCAGCCTGTCTGCTTTAAACGATTGAAATTTAACGGCATCGCAGCATGCGTTTTTAGCTGCATCTATAAGCTTCCTGGCCAGAGCGATATCGCCGTTGTGATTTACACCTGCTTCGGCTATTATGAATACCGACATACCGTCACCTTTTCCTGATTATTCGTGCTGGTACTCCTACTGCCGTGGAACCGGGAGGAATATCATTTATTACAACACTTCCTGCACCTACAATGCTGTTTTCTCCGATTTTAACGCCCTGTATTACAGTAGAACCGGCTCCTATCAGGCAATTATCAGCTATTGAAGCTCTGCCGCATATAACGGAACCGGGGGCAACGTGGACATTATTGCCTATGGTACACTCATGCTCAATTATGCTCCCTGTGTTTATGATGCAGTTATTCC
>JAEZNF010000679.1 GCA_023441845.1 Bacillota bacterium
GAAGATGTACAGTATTGTTATTGCAATAGTCGCAGTTGTGGGCATATGGGGCTTTTATCAGTATAAACAGGCATCAGAACTGAGGCAAGAGCTTGATAACGAGTACAACCGGGCATTTTACGACTTAACCGGGTATGTGCAAAATGTTGAAGTGCTTCTGATTAAATCCCTGATAACATCTTCGCCGGCCAAAACGGCATTAACTTTACAGGAGGCCTGGAGACAGGCTAACCTTGCACAGACAAACCTGGGTCAGTTACCTATTTCCACGCAGGTACTGTCAAGTACGTCAAAATTTCTGACGCAGGTAGGAGATTTATCGTATTCATTAAATAACCAAAATTTGCAAGGAAAGCCGCTTACAGAAGAACAATACAAAACAATAGAACAGCTTCACGGTTACTCGGTATCATTGGGAAAGAGCTTGAACAGCCTTCAGGGACAGATATCTACCGGAAGATTGAAATGGGGAGAACTGGCATCAAAAGGAACACCTTTGTTCAAAAAAGCATCAAAAGAGCTTCCGGCAAAGCAGTTTGAGAATATTGACAAGACGTTCCAAAATTATCCTACGCTCATTTATGACGGGCCTTTTTCGGACCATATGGTGACTGCCGAGCCAAGGGGTGTGACAGGCGAAAATATTAATTCGGAGCAGGCAAAGAAAAAGGTAGCTGAGTTTTTCGGGCAGGATAAAATAAAAGCCGTAAGTGATGTGTCAAAGAATGACACCGGACCTATAAAGACTTACGGTTATAAGGTTACGTTCAAGGATAGGCCTGATGACCAGGCAGCATCAATTGATGTAACACAAAAAGGCGGGCATATTTTCTGGATGCTATTGAACAGAGCGTCAACTTCTGCAAAATTGAATATTGACCAGGCAAAGGAAGTAGGAAGAACTTTCTTGAAGAATCACGGTTACGCTAATATGGTGGACACATATTACCTGAAGGAAGATAATACGGCAGTAATTAATTTTGCATACAAGCAGGATGGCGTAGTAATATACCCCGACCTCATTAAGCTCAAGATAGCATTAGATAACGGGGAAGTAGTAGGCTTTGAGAGTAAGGGATATCTCGCAGCCCACACGGCAAGAAAAATACCGAAACCCAAAATGACAGAGCAGCAGGCCCGGGCATTGATAAGCAAAAAGATGAATATTTTAAGCTCAGGGCTGGCAATTATACCGACTGATTACAAGTCGGAAATCTTCACATATGAATTCAAAGGGAAGCTTAATAATACCGATTTCCTGGTCTATATCAATGCCGATAACGGCAGGGAAGAGAATATACTTATGATTATTAACACTCCGAATGGAGTTTTGACAATGTAAAAGACGTATATGGAGTAACCTGTTTCAAGAAGGGCTGTTTCAATTAAACGGAAACAGCCTTTCTTGTGCATATTCCTTAAATAATCATTTCTGATATTCGGTGTATTGCCCGCATATAATGTTAATTGGCTGTATAGATGTATAAAATTTATGTTGCATAGGCCGCGCTAAATAGTTATTATTAATATTTGAGGGAAGTACTATGAATCAATATCTAAAATTTGAGATGAGTTCTTGCTTTTGCAAGATTTGGAGGATTTAAAGCATGGAGAATGTCAACTCTGATAACATAAATGAAATAAACAGGGGTGTTAGAAAGCCTTCTATTGTGCAGGTAAGCATTTTATACTCTGTTTGTGTAATAGTATTTATATTTTTAGGCAATTTTATAGATAAAATAAAAATAGGAGATTTTTATTTAAAAGGAATTGCTTCGGAAGTTTTGTTGGTCCTCGTTCCCCCGCTTCTCATGCTTCTTATATACCGGTATGACTTTAAAAAGGTACTAAGGCTTAATAAAATCAGCTTATTTAATATTTGTATAATTTTTTTTATAATGCTTTTTGCGATACCGGCAGTAGGCGCTTTAAACCTGGTAAACTTATTAGCCATTAAGAGTATATTCGGTAAAACCATGCCCAGTGCAATACCGGAAATAGCAAACTGGGTAGATCTTGTAAAAGGTGTTATAGTAATTGCTGTTTCAGCTGCCGTATGTGAAGAGGTTCTATTCAGGGGCGTTATACAAAGGGGTTTTGAACGGTTTGGAGCAGTTAAATCGATAATCCTTACAGCATTCCTCTTCGGATTGATGCACCAGGACTTTCAAAAGCTTTTAGGAACATTTTTACTCGGGGCTATAATAGGATTTATCGTATATAGAACGGATTCCTTATACGGCGGTATGGCGGCGCACTTTTCAAATAACTTTCTATCGGTTCTTTTGACCTTTGGTATGGGTAAATTCAGCCAGTTTGCAAAATCCACCGGATTAGACAGGACTAACGCCGAAACCGATATTGACAAGTACCTGTCTCAATTATTAAGCGGACCTAAAATCGAGCTCCTGTCGGTTCTTATTGTATGGGGAATAGTATTTCTGGTATTTATAGCAGCTTTTGCAGCAATAATGTATGCGTTTGTGGTAAATAACCCTAAAACAGCAAAAAATGAAGAGCAAGAAAAGGGATACAAATTGAATAGTCTGCTCTGGCTTTTGCCGGGGGTTTGCATGATTGGTTTTCTGTATCTTGCAGAAGGCCTGAAGCTTAGGGGCGTAAGTATTGAAGCGGTGACAGCCATATTAAGGTTCATGGGATATTAAGAGAGAACCAACTGCTATTTAATTATTCTTCGAATGTCTTCCCCGGCGAATTTAAAAAAGCTGAAACTGCCTATTATTCTTGAAGCAACTCTTTCCTTATAGAAATCATAGAGCTTATCCGGCTCAATATTTGTTGAAATAATTGTTTTACACGGTTTGGACATATTGTTCATCTGCCTGATATTAAGGATGTTCAAAAACTCCGCAATTCGGGAGGAACTTTGAGATTCGGTTCCCAAATCATCTATTATGAGCATATCCACATCAAAGATGCTTTTATAGCTGCGGTCATCAAAGCTCTCGTCCTTAAATGCCTTTAACTTATATTCACTAATGGTGTCAAACAGTATTGGCGCTGTCTGATACAGGACGGTTTTTCCCC
>JAEZNF010000355.1 GCA_023441845.1 Bacillota bacterium
TGATGTCAAGGTGCTGGACTCAAATGAGTCGAATACTGCCATATCGGGAAGCTTGGAAGAGGGCGATGAAGTAGTGTCATTCACTTCCAAACCACTTGTGGACGGCGCAAGAGTAAAGCTGAGGTGATACATTCTGGAAATCGAAATAATCAGAAAATATGCGGTATTCAAGATCATTATAAGTATATCACTCCTGCTTTTTTTTGCAGCTGCTTTCGAAGGCATATCGGCAACTTTACTATCAGATAAAAGCGGCTTCTCAAAAAGGGTTGAGCTGAACCTTGTGAATGAAAATACCGATAAAGAAAAGCAGTTGCGGCTAAGTAGCATTGCAGATGTTAAGAGTGGCCTGGTGAAATGTGATATGTCTTATGTGAGGGAGTTGGAGACATTTGTTCAGGCAAATAATAAGATATACCCCATAAAGGCTTGCCTGACCAACAGCTCATTTACATTGTTTTCGGGTATCAGCGTTGTAAAGGGCTGCTTTATAAATGAAGCTTCGAGTGAGACGGGCTTAAACTGCGCGGTTATAAGCGAGGCGCTTTCCCAAAAATTATTTGGTACATATGATGTTATAGGCTGTAGATTTGAGCTTTTCAATGAACAGTATAAAGTTACAGGACTTTACAGGAACAAGAAATCTTTAATATCTTTTTTGAGCTCAGATGGGACTGACAGGGTATACATACCCTATAAAAGCCATGCTGCATTTAAGGATATTACCCCGAAGACGGTCTTTTTAAGGTATCAGGGAATTGAAACCTTAAAGTTTCGTCAGATTAA
This sequence comes from Bacillota bacterium, assembly GCA_023441845.1. GTDB lineage: Bacteria > Bacillota > Clostridia > Acetivibrionales > DSM-2933 > JAEZNF01. The sequence goes on from JAEZNF010000355.1 coordinate 787, forward strand.
TATAAGGAATCTTTTTAAAACCGAAGACCGGATATATAAAATCAATGACTATTATGAACCGGATATTCTTACCCTGCTTCAAAAGCTGTTTGTATTTATTATCGGGACGCTGGCTGTTTTTCTTATAGGACGCCGTCTTATAGTGTTTTGCAGGTCAGGTTTCGACCATATAAAAAGTTGCTTGAAAAAAGTGTACATAAAAGAAATGCTGAAGAATGAGAAGTTTTTTATATTGAAGTACTTACTATGCTTACCGGGCTCAATGGCATTAATAGTAATCATATTTATATTAATACGGTTTAAGGCAAATATACCGGTCGAATACATACCGTATGATAACATTTTTGATTTAGGCTTTTATATGGAAAAGCTTAAATCGCTTGTATACCATGCCAACTTATCGGCCGGTTACATACCGTCATACAGTGAAACCTGCTATAACAACGCTTTGAAGCTTAAATCAATACTATTGGCTCTGTCTGTAGTTTCTTTTTTGATCACTGTTACGTATATAAAGATTTTAAATATTACAAAGTGCAGGGGAAAAGATTTGGTTTATATATTTACTTTGCCTGTTGCTGCGGCGTTAATACTGTCATTGCTTTTTTCGGCTGCCGCCGGTACCGTGTTTTGCTTACCCATAAAGGAAATCGGTGTGATATATATATATATCTTTATCAGGCTGTTTTTATCATCCTGGCCGAAAAGAAGTTTACCAGAGCAATTAATGCGCCTCCCATAAAAACGTATTTGTAGCCGCCGCTGCCGTTTATGCTCCAGATTATGCCTCCCAATGCAGGAAGAAACATTGAGGCAATGTGGTCTATGCTGGTACCCAATGAAAGCGTAGGAGAGATATCTTCCGGTTTTACGGCTATTTTTCGCAGGTATGTTGCCCTCGCCATGCTCACGGCGTTCATGCTCTGATCCAGGATATAACATGCAGAGACCAGGATAAGAGCACCTTTATAGGAAAAGAGGTTCTCTGCAAAGGCATATCCAAGGCATACAAAGAACAGCAGTATGGCCTCAAAGCTTAAAACCTTCCTTTCGCCGACTTTATCGATCATATAGCCTACAAAAGGCTTTATAAATATCCCTGAAACAGAAATTATAAGAAAAAAGGCTGTCATGGCGGTTACTTTCTGATTAAAAATATCTACAAGCACCCATGGTCCGAAGGTAAGGAATATCTGCTTTCTTGCACCGAACAGTATGCTCAGCCAATAGAAAAGGCGGTATTCCTTTCTGTATACAAACCTTTTTTTGATTTGCACCGTTTGTTTTCTGTCTATGGACAGCATCAAAATGCCGGCTATGACAAATGACACTGCTCCGATTGAAAACGACACGGTATAGCTTATCCTGAACAATTTAAAAAGAGCCCATAACAAAACACAGCCAAATACTAACGCTGCATTATTTGCGGCGCTAAGCTGACCGAGCTTTTTTCCAAGATTGCCTTCGTTGGCGAAACTCATGCCTATGGAGTTTGAAAGGGGCAGGGATATGTGTGTGCCGGAACTGTAAATGAAAATAAATATAAGCATCAGCGTATAGTTTTGAGGTATTATTCCCAGAAAAAACATTCCAAACGCCGCACTTAAATACGCTATGGCAGTTATTCGTATATCTCCTAAAGTATAAAGGAATCCTATCATTATGAATACAAGAAAACCCGGTAATTCCCTTGGCATTTCAAGTACGGAACGTTGGAGGATGCCGATATTAAAGCTTTCCTTAAAAAAGTTATTTAGTGTGGAACTATCGACACTTTGACCTATTCCGATAAAAACGCCTGCAAAAAGAAATAATAAAAAGTTTTTGTCGGCGCTTTTGAATTTATTAATGACTGTTTTTATCATGGACGCTACCTGCCTAAGAGTATTTAACATTTAATATAACACTTTGACAGTTGCTTGTCATCTATAAATTTTCACAAGTTCAAAACGATTGTAGTCAATCAAAATATTGAATCACTTTAATGCAAATGATAAATTTATAACTGTTTAAAGGCCTGATATTTACCAAAAGAGTTGAAGTTTTAAGGAGATAATTGTGATAAAAGTTGTTATTGCAGAAGACATGGACATATTGAGAGAAAGTCTGAAATACATGATTGAAAGCGACATGGAAATGGAAGTTGTGGGTTTGGCTGCTAATGGCAGGGAAGCTTTTGAAATGTGCGGTATTCATAAACCGGACATCGTACTAATGGATAGTAAAATGCCTGAATGCGACGGACTCGAAGGTACAAGGCTTATCAAATCGAAATATCCGGATATCAAAGTTCTCATACTTACCACTTTTGAAGATGCCTTGATAAACTCCCCAAAAACTGCCGGGCGATTGGCAAAACTGCCGCCTCACGCCCATATAAACATTTTAAAGGGTGCCGGTCATGTTCTAATCAATATGCAGGATAAAGTGATATCTTTTCTGCTATCAAAAGAGTGAGGTATATAAGGGGCCATTGTCCGCTATTCAATCTAAGATTGCCCTCGGTAATTTCCATATTTTGAACCACTGCATTAAAAAGCTCCTCAATCTGTAAAAAAGGATCGTTTTTTACAGGAAACAATATATTTTCGATAAGCATATCAAATTTATTAAAGGTATCGCATGCGATGTCATACAGCAGATCTATTTTTGTTTCAAAATAAAGATAAAAGGTACCTTTTGCACATCCGACATCCTCAATGATTTCACGAACCGAGGTCAATTCAAAACCTTTCTTGTGAAATGATTTTTGCGCGCTGGGTAAGATGCGCTGCTTCATTTCTTCGCCTTTTTGCGTTCTGGCTCCCATATTAAAATCTCCTTTTGTGATTTGTGACCGTTGGTATACTTTTATGTTAGCACCCGGCAAAAACAATAACAATGTGCAAATGTGTACCAACGGTCATAATTATGGTAAACCACACTGCGGCAGACATGAATTATGCTCTTCCGGCGGATTTTAAGAGAATAGTAGTAAGATTTTATTAAGGACATGTTATATTGAAACTTTTTTATAAATTTCCAGTCTAACAACATTATAGAGAAATATTGTTTTGGTATCATACATAGAGGAATTGTAATAGATTATATAGAATATAAGATTTGGGAAAAGGTATACAAGTCCTATAAAACAGTATTTTCAAAGCATTTAATAAATATATGGGGGAGGATATACATGAATATTAAGAATTTGATTAAAAGTAAACCCAAAATAGCAATTCTGACATTCTCGGCAGCAGTAGTTCTTATTATTGCGGCTGTCCTTTTGGTAAGCGGAGTTTTCGGCAAAAAGTCTGTTGTGGTTAATAGCCCCGACAGTTCAGTAATACCGGAAGCTGTGCGGGATGTTAAAATTACCGGAATTGAGCCTATTGATTGCGA
>JAEZNF010000384.1 GCA_023441845.1 Bacillota bacterium
TATATCGGTAATCCGGTTTTCAAACAGCGACAGCTCCTCAAGACTGACAATGCTACTTAGAGGACTGACATCCTTTATTTTATTTTTATCCATGTACAACCCTTTTAAATGCACAAGGTATTGAATGCCTTCCAAATTTGAAATTCCTTTACCGTCAGCATGTAAGTTGGTAATTTTCTTTAATTCGGTTGTCAGAATATCCCCTGTAGGCTTCTTTAAAGCATCTCTTATTGCGGCTTCCAGATTTGAATCGGGAAAAGTTACTTCTTTAGGGCTAACAATGACAACCGTCCTTAAATTGCTTACCCATTCAACATCAGCGCCAAGACTTTCCGCTATAAACCTTGCCGGGACCAAAGTCCTTCCGTTCATAACGGTAGCCGGCACATCTATCCGGATAGTGCTGCTGTTAACATATGCAAGCTTGCTGTTTACCTTCAGGGATATTTTTGTATTGCCTTTTATGCCCGTAATTGTTTTTGTAGCCGGATTCCAGTCAACACTGGCTCCCATTGACTCAAAAATAGCTCTTAGAGGCACAAGCGTCCTTCCTCCGATAATTGTTGGAGGAACCTCAAGGCTAAGGGGCTTCCCATCAATAGTTACCGCGATTTCCCCAGCATTTGAAGCTCCTGTATCAGCAGCAGCATATGCTGCGCCTGTTGTTACAATACCGTATAATGCTAATATAAGCATTATTAAAGCAATCAGATATGTACTGCGCGATATTCGAACTCTTTTTGACATTTTAGATCCTCCCGGATTCTGCAATAATATACTTTTATTAACTGTATATACATCCAACAAGCCGCTTAAAACTCTTATACTCTTGATTAAGGATATTTTATAAATCTATATGGATGGTATTAGTTTAACATGTTTGTGATACATCTTCAATAAGGCTTTTAGGCTGTTGTGAACCGTAATGTATGAAATCATGGCTTCCGTTTCGCCTCTCTCCGATATATCCGGTGCCTGTAAAGTATAAGAAACATAGAAAAGCAGGGCACAAACAGAGGAAGCTCATTTGTAAAGTCTTTAATATAAGTAAAGAATGAGATTTTACAAAGTACTAATTATAGTTATCAAGCACAAAAATCAAGTACTTGGAAGTATATATTCACGGATTAAATGCAAACCAAAAGGATTGAGTCCTGTACAATACAGAATTCAATCCTTATCAGCTTCTTAATTCTATCAACATTTTGGGATAGGCCTGCATATCTATATTTTTAAGCTTTACAGCCCACCTGTAACATTGACTGTTTTATTTTTCTATCTTAATTCCTTTTTTACTTAAGACTAACCCGTCATCCTTAAGTTCAACAACGACATTGTCTCCCGATTTAACCTTGCCTTCAAGCATATCTTCTGCAAGTCTGTCTTCCACCATGCTCTGAATTGACCTTCTAAGAGGCCTTGCTCCATATACCTGGTCAAACCCTTTCTTTGCCAGATACTCAAGCGCCTGGTCGGATACTTCAAGAGCAATGTCATTTTGCTTAAGTCTCTTTACAAGTCCGTCAATCATAAGAGTCACAATCTTTTTCATGTGTTCTTCCGAAAGCGGATGGAAAACTATTATTTCATCTACCCTGTTTAAGAATTCAGGCCTGAAGGTTCTTTTTAACTCACCCATGACATTACTTTTCATATCTTCATAGTTTTTAGCCTTTTCATCTGCCGCAGATGCAAATCCAAGCCTCTTTGGTTCGGTTATAAGCCTTGCGCCCACATTCGAGGTCATAATAATTACGGTATTCCTGAAATCAACCGTCCTGCCCTGCGAATCGGTAAGCCTTCCGTCTTCCAATATCTGAAGAAGAATATTAAAAACATCCGGATGGGCCTTTTCAATTTCATCAAACAGAATAACCGAATACTGCTTTCTCCTTACCTTCTCGGTCAGCTGCCCGCCCTCTTCATAGCCTACATACCCCGGCGGGGAACCTACCAACCTTGAAACGCTGTGCTTTTCCATGTATTCCGACATATCTATTCTGATCATTGCATTTTCATCACCGAATAATGCCTCAGCCAGAGCCTTACACAACTCTGTTTTTCCAACACCGGTAGGTCCAAGAAAAATAAATGAACCTACAGGGCGTTTTGGGTCTTTAAGACCTACACGGCCTCTTCTTATAGCCTTGGAAACAGCTACAACGGCTTCGTTCTGTCCGATTACCCTCATATGGAGTACATCTTCCATCTTTTTAAGCCTTTCGGTTTCTTCCTCGGCTAATTTGCTGACGGGAACTCCGGTCCAGCTTCCCACTACCTCAGCGATATGCTCTTCCGTAACGGTATCTGTCCTGGTCTGGTTTTTCTGGTACCAGTCATTCTTTGCTTTATCCAGCTCATTCTTTAATTTCTGTTCTTCATCTCTAATGCCTGCCGCCTTTTCAAATTCCTGTGACCTTATTGAATCCTCTTTTTCCTTCCTTAATTTTTCAACCTGCTCTTCCAGTTTTTTAAGGTCGGGAGGAGCTGTGAAAGACTTCAGCCTGACTTTGGAAGCCGCCTCATCAATAAGGTCTATGGCCTTATCGGGAAGGAACCTGTCGGAAATATACCTGTCGGACAATTTAGCTGCCGCGGTAAGAGCCTCATCGGTAATCTTAACCCTGTGATGGGCTTCATACTTGTCTCTTACACCTTTTAATATTTCAATGGCTTCTTCAACGGAAGGCTCTCCTATCGTAATGGGCTGGAACCTTCTTTCAAGTGCAGCATCCTTTTCAACATGCTTCCTGTATTCATCAAGGGTAGTAGCCCCAATAACCTGAATTTCTCCTCTGGCAAGAGAAGGCTTCAGTATGTTGGAAGCATCAATGGCACCTTCTGCTGCACCTGCCCCAATGATGGTATGCATTTCATCTATAAACAAGATGACATTTCCCGCTTTTCTTATTTCATCAAGAGCCTTCTTAAGCCTTTCTTCAAATTCGCCTCTGTATTTTGCCCCTGCCACCATAGAGGATAAATCAAGTGTAACAACTCTCTTATCCTTTAAAATCTCCGGAATATTCCCCTCTGTGATTTTTTGAGCCAGACCTTCGGCAATAGCAGTCTTACCTACGCCAGGTTCACCTATAAGGCACGGATTGTTTTTGGTTCTCCTGCTTAATATCTGGATAACCCTCTCTATTTCCTTATCACGTCCTATTACAGGGTCGAATTTATCCTCCCTGGCCATATCGGTCAAATCCCTTCCGAACTGGTTCAATGTCGGAGTGCTTGAATAGCTGCTGTGGCTTTTTGGTTCCCCGGTAGCTCCGGGAGCTTCCTCGGTCAATATTTTTACTATTTCAGCTACAAGCTTCTGCGGATCTACTCCAAGATCCATTAAGATTCTTACGGCAACGCTTTCGCCCTCTTTCATTATTCCCAGAAGCAAATGCTCGGTACCTATATAATTGTGGTTAAGCCTTCTGGCTTCCTTAAAGCTCAATTCAAGTACCCTTTTTGTCCTTGGAGTAAATCCCAGAGGCTGTTCACCCGTTTCTTCTCCCCTGCCTATCAGATCTTCTATGCCTTTAGTTACTTTTTCTTCAGTAATACCCTGATTTTGAAGGACTCGTGACGCTACTCCCGTACCTTCCTTTACCAACCCCAGCAAAAGGTGTTCCGTGCCAACATAATTATGTCCTAAATGCATTGCGCTTTCTTCTGAAAACGATATTGCTTTTTCCGCTTTTTCAGTAAATCTCCCGTACATTATTTATCACTCCTTTACCGTGTTTATTTTTACTTAGGAATCCATCCTGCCTAGTTTGCTTCTAATCAAATTTGCCCTTCCTACATCCCTTTCTACCGGATTCAGCGCCTTTCCGGCCGTTGCCTGCAGATTTGCAGGCTGGGTCAAAACTATTATTTCATTAACCGCATCAATTCCAATATGCTTAATTATTCCCATATCTATGCCCAATCTAACATCGGACAGTAATTTATGACTTTCTTCGGAAGAAATAACTCTCGCACTTAAGAGTATTCCAAGAGATCTGAACACCTTGTCTTCAAACATCAGGGTATTCTGCTTATACAAATCTTTCCTCAGTATTCTTTCCTGTTCAATAATCTGTAATGCTATATTCTTCACGTTGTTTATAATTTCCTCTTCCGACTGTCCTAATGTAACCTGATTTGAAACCTGAAACATATTTCCCAGGGCTTCGGTATTCTCGCCGTAAAGTCCTCTCACAGTTATGCCGACCTTACTGCAGGCCTCCAATATTCCCTTTAAATAACCGGTCATGGTTAGTGCAGGCAGATGCAGCATTACGGAAGCTCTTATTCCTGTGCCCAGGTTTGTAGGACAGCATGTCAAATACCCAAGGCGGTCGCTAAATGCAAAATCAATCTTCTCTTCCAGCAAGTTATCGATCTTATTACATATGTCCCAGGCTTTTTCAAGCTGCATACCGGAAAACAGCCCCTGTATCCGTAAATGATCCTCTTCGTTTACCATAACACTTATATTTTCTTCTTTATCAATGACAGCACCGCCAGGCTTCTTTGTTTCTGCAAGTTCCCTACTAATAAGATGCTTCTCCACCAGCATCTGTTTTTCAATCTGGTTTAAGTTCCTGATATCATAAAAATTAAAATTATCTGCCATAGAAGCATTGCCTTGAAATATTGCATCCTTAACCATTAATAAAACCTGTTCACCTTGTTTTAAATCCATTTTTACAGGGAAAGGATAATCCTTTAAATTCCGTGCAAGCCTCACCCTGCTGGACATTGCAATATCACTTTCAGGTATGTTTTTAAGTTCCTTTTGCGACATAAGAATCCCTCCACACTATAAACGCACTACTGTCTGCTTCCTTCCAACTCCTTTATCCTATCGCGCAGCTCGGCAGCCTTCTCATACTCTTCCTTTTCTACCGCCCTGCTTAAAAGTTCCTTTAAACGGTCTATTTCAACATCGGTCTTTAAGTTCTTGGAAATCTTCTCCGGTGTCTTTCCATGGTGCCCTACATTACCATGCAGCCTTCTTAAAAGCGGTTTAATGGAGTCCTCATACATTTCGTAACAGTTATCACATCCGAATTTACCTGTCTTTTGGAAATCCTGATAGCTCGTTCCACATTTTTCACAAACCGGATTACGC
>JAEZNF010000447.1 GCA_023441845.1 Bacillota bacterium
TGCCTGTGACAGAATATTCTGCTTTGTAAATTCCATCATTTCCTTAGCCATATCTACGTCACGGATACGTGATTCAGCGGCTGTCAAGTTTTCACTTGATGTACCCAGGTTATTGATGGTGTGTTCGAGTCTGTTCTGGAATGCACCAAGTTTGGAACGCTCAGCAGAAACAGTTGTAATTGCATCATCGAATACTTTTACAGCAGCAGCAGCTTTTTCGGAGGTAGATACGTCCAATGCATATTCAGCCGCATTGTTATCTGTACCGTTTGTAACAACTTTTGTAGCAGTGTATGAAGCTGTAATTGCATTGCCCATGCTATCTGTTACACTCTTCGTAGCTGAAGCAGCACCGGAAGATACATTCAAAGCCAAAGAACGCATATCGCCCATACCAACACTCATTGCTTGTCCTGAATTAGCTCCGATTTGGAATTTCGCAGAATTATCTTTCGATGTTGTAGCTGTAGATGTAGTTGTTGTTGTATCAAACATCATTTCGAGGCTCAAATCCGAAGTATTATCAATTTTGTAGGTAAAGGATACACCATGGCTATTATAAGTAATATTACCAGCACCGGCTGCTATTGTGAACTCTTCACTTACAATTGACTTTGTGCCTGTATCATCCAGCAATTCTACCTTAAGAGTGCCGCCGGCTCCATCTAAACCTGTTCCTGTAATTTTGATACCTGCAACACCTTTAATATAATTAGCATCTGTAGTATCCAAAACAATACCAGCCGTAAAGGAACCTGCGGTTGTACCACCATTTAATGTTTGTGTATAATCCGATACGGTTCCAACAGTTGCTCCTGCTATGTCAGCATTACCGGAAGCAGTCAAATCGTATTTATTTAAGTCTATTTCCAGCTTTGCAGCATCTTCAAACTTAGCAAATTCAGCCTTGCTCAATTCAAATTTGACACCATTAGCATCGTATACATACTTACCATTTGTTGTATCGTATGCCATCTTTTGATTTGAAATACTAACAGCATCACCTTCGCCATCTGTAGCACTAATGCTGACAAGAATATCAGTACCGGATTTTTCAATAGTAACTTTATTTGTCTTAGTAGTATCAATGTTCGACCATTTAAAGTCATTGGTGCCATCAATATTAAAGTCGGCAAAAGCTATTCTGTTATCATTAGTACCGTCTGAGATATTCGGTTTTTCTCCGGCCTGACCTGTCCATGCCAAGCCTTCGGCATAATTAGGAGCATAGGTACCTGATTTTGCAGTAGTAGTAGTTACAGAAGTAGTACCTGAAACTACGGCAGCCATATCACCGTTTAACAACTTCTTTGTGTTGAACTCTGTTGTATTACCAATTCTGTTAACTTCTGATGTAAGCTGATTGATTTCCTTTTGGATTTCGCCACGGTCACTTGCAGTATTAGTGTCATTAGCGGCCTGAACAGCAAGTTCTCTCATTCTTTGCAGAATGCTCTGTGTTTCATTCAAAGCACCTTCAGCTGTCTGAATCAATGAAATACCATCCTGAGCATTTCTTGATGCCTGATCCAAACCTCTTATCTGACCTCTCATCTTTTCACTGATTGCAAGACCTGCAGCATCATCACCGGCACGGTTGATTCTGAGACCGGATGACAGTTTTTCCAAAGATTTGCCTGTGTTTGCATTGTTTGAACTCAACTGACGATAAGTGTTTAAAGATGCGATGTTGTGATTAATCCTCATGATTAATTCCTCCTTGATTTGTTATGGGGAATCCATTCCCCGAAATTTGATGTAAATAAAATAATTCCCTTATCCTATCGGACTAAGAAGAATTATTTATTTATCTCTCATTATATATATCGGAAGTTGTATGTTTTACTTTAGTACTTTTTTAAGTATTTTTATTAAAATATACATCAGCCTTTTTTATCAATAAGCTTGTTTAAGGAATCTGCTTTAACTTCAGCAGCACGCCTGTTTTCCTCCTGTATCTCCATATACACTTCTTTCCTATAGATCGTTACGTTTTTGGGTGCATTTATTCCGAGCCGTACCTGGTCTCCCTGTATATCTACAATGGTAATCTCAATATTATCCCCTATTATTATTGATTGTTCTTTCTTCCTTGTAAGAACCAGCACCTGTTTCATCCTCCCTTTTGCCGCAGCTCCTGTAATACATAGTGCTTGAGTTCATAGTCACCCTTATCCAGTATTACCTGCTTACCCCTGTTGTTCTCGGTATTTATCAATACCGGAGCTTTGAGGTTGGCTGTCATTTTTGTTATATCCTCAGGAACAACTATAATTGTCAGAACAATTACTTTCTCTACATCCTTTATTTTAAGTATCTCTACCTCATCATCATCCACATCCACAGAGTAATCAGGTTTAAATACTTTAGGGTCAATCACTACAAATGCAAGCTCAGTGTTATCAACACCCTGCAGCCACTGAAACGGTGAACCCTCTTCAGTACTTGCCAGCAATGCAAACTTTTTTGCATTTTCAAAACCCGGTATCCCTTCAGGAAACTCAATAATACCTTTTTCTTCTATTTCCATTTGCCCGAAATGCCTTGTGTTGAGCAGCATAATCTTCCTCCTCACATATTTGTCTCCGGGCTTTCGGTTTTTCAGATATTATTCTATCACTAAAGAAAGCCCTGTACAATATTTTTCCATAAAATAATAGAAAACAAAATTTTTCGGTGGGTTTGGACAGTTAAACAAAGGTGTCTATTTTATTGTCAACATACTTGATATTAACCGAAGCATATTGAGCCATATAAATTTTTACAATTGACGGAGTATATTTAAAATCTATATTTCCCGGAGTATACTCTCCTTGTACTCCATTCGTAGCCCCTTCGCTGGTTCTTTCCGGCTCTATATTCACTGAGCCTTCCACGACGCTGATTTCAGGACGCTCGGTAGGCATTGTAACCATGCCGAATTCATGTTCAGGATTAGCATCTCTTACCGAGATATCAACAATAGGGTTTCCGCCGTCCTCAATCCCGGCAAGCGTATCTCCATCCTCCGCAACTTTGCCAATATATCTTATTGCACTCTGATAGCCTAATTGGGCTGCCTCTTTGGTGGAATCCAGGGCATTTTTGAGCCCGGTACTTGCAAATGCTTCATGCTGGTCAATCTGTATCTTCGGAAGCTCAGTGTGCATGTTTATCTTCGGCTGCTTCTGCTTGAGCTCAAGCTTTGCATTGTTTGTTGTGATTTCAAGGCTTGATGGAGATCTGTCTATACCTATCTTTGCATATGTTTGGTTTATTGTAATTCCCATTTAATCACCATCCGTAATATGCATTAACCCGATATCCAATCGTTAAAAGCATCATCTGAGAAAATCCAGCAGAGTAGGCTGTATAATCCTTGCTCCCCCCGAAAGGGATGCCTTGTATACATTTTCTTCATTTTTCAGGTTCATTATAGTCTCAGCCATATCTACATCCTCGTTTTTACTCATGAGTCCGGTAAAATTGATGTTGTCGTTTTCCAGACGGTTTATTGTAAGATCTATACGGTTTGTCCTTGCGCCGATATCGGAACGAATGCTCATAACCCTGTCCCTCATGCTTTCAAAGTTTGTAATTGAAGAGTCAATACCCTCACTGCCTGTTTGGGAAACAACGGTTTTATCAATACCGGTATAGATTTTAAGAGCCTTTAATGCATTATTGTTAGCCGGCCCTTCCTTTAATGTTATTGGAAACTCCTTATCTGAACTGAAAGTAATCTTTCCATCATCGTTTGTGACTTTTACATTTGCTGCCAGCAAGGCAGGGTCAGCATCAATAGCAGCCTGTATGCCAATCACCATATCATCCAGGGTTTTACCGGCTGTGCCGTCATAGGTATAACCTCCGGGATCAGGTATGGTAATGGTTGTGTAACCGGGCATGCCTTTTACCATAATATCAAACTGATTGTTATTTGATAAATCCAGCGGGCTGCTTGCATTAACCTCCATAGGCTGACCGTTAACATAGCTGTTGCCTCCGGTACGTGACAGAGAATCAATAAACTTATTGAAACTGGTAATAAAATCACCCATGTCATTTTTTATACCGGAACCGAACAATTGAGTTCCGACAACATTTATGTTAAGACTATCGCTGATTCCTATCTGGTAATTGATATCCTCTCTTTTTGATACCGACATGCCCGTTACAGTATCGGTCTTTACTTTTATATTTTGTAATAGATCTGTTGGTATCCCTTGCTTTAAATATATTTTGAGCCTGTTGCCATTTGCATCCAGTGTGTTTGTTAATGCAAACTGAAGCCTGCCGTTTTCATTGGTAACCCTTATATCCTGCAATTCCGCAAATGCCGATATTCCGGTTTGTATATCGTCCTTTAAATCATCAAGTGTATTGGTTGTCCCGTCGTAGTCCTTTGCAGGAAGCGTAATGGTCTGGTAAGTAGCACCGTCAAGACATATTTGAAACGAATTTACAGCAGGGATATTATTTATGGGACTCTTTGAAAGGTCCATCAATCCGCCCTTTATTACCGCTGTTTCATTTGACGCAACAGAAATATTGTAAGTCCCGTCTTCATTCATCAGAGGTTTATCGGTACTATAGCCTGAAAATACATACCTTCCGGCATATGTTGAATTTGCTATATGAACAGCCTGAGCTTTAAGCTGCTCTACCTCCTTTTTTATCTTATCCCTGTCACTCTCAGTTAACGTATCGTTGGCAGCTTGAACCGCCAGCTCCCTTGTACGCTGTAAAACATCACCAAGCATACCAAGTGAGTTTTCGGTTATATCCATCCATGAACTTGCATCGTTTGAATTTTTTTTAAATTGATCCACTTCAGCCACATCAGTCCTGAGCTTCAGGGCTCTTGCAGCAACAATCGGGTCATCGGAGGGTACCGAAATTTTCTTTCCTGTAGCCAATTGCATCTGATAACGGTCCATTCTCTCAAGATTGTTACTCATGTAGTGCATCATATTATTAATAAGCATATTATTTGTTATTCTCATATCTTATCCCTACCTTCCGGACACGCCGACTCTATTTACCAAAGTGTCATATATTTCATCAAACGTAGATATCATTTTTGCGGCTGCATTATATGCATGCTGAAACTTTATCATATTAGTCATTTCCTCATCGAGAGATACCCCCGAAACAGAAAACCTCCTGTTTTCGATTTGCTTTATCAGGTTTTCCTGTGTTTCGGTGAACTGGGTTGACTGCTGTGCATCTATTCCCAATGTGGAAATGAGAGATTTCATATAATCCTCGGGTGTACCTTCTTCAAAAAGGTGCACATCATGCCTCATATTTATCATTTTTGTTATGTTTGACCCGTCTTCAGACTGCCCCGCTATTCCGGAAGCCGAAACATTATATTCTCCTCTTTCCTCATATATCAAATTCGCACTGACGCAAAAATTCTTTGCTTTAAGGCTCTGATACTGATTGCCCAACTGATCTACAGTGGAAGCAGTCCCGATAAATTCATCCGATGTCAATTCGATAGTATCATTCTGTGAAGCCGACCAGCCGACCATTGTAAAAAACCTTATACCTGTCGGGCTTGTGGATTGTCCGGGTTTTTGCATCCCGTAACCTTCCGCGTGTCCGGGCCAGGCTTTTGTAAACGTCTTTGCTCCCGAAGGATCAGTATCCTCAGTTATGCCCTCATTCATAGCCAGTGCAAACTTTCTGACAAACTCATTGAGTTTCTTTATATAGAAAGGAATTCCCTTATAATTGGGGCTGGCTCCATTACCCTGATCTTCACCTTCATTGCCGTCCCTTACATCAAGGTATCCTTTTAGCTCGCCGCCCCTAATATCTATTTCATTTCCGTCTTCCCACTTAACGTCGTACAAATATCCTATATCCTCATCTACATTTAATTTCTTATCCCTCTGCTTAACATCCAGTTTACTCACTGTAAAGTGGTCGACAAGAGTCTTACCGCTCACGGTGATAACAAAATGCTTATCATCCTGCCCTGATGGAAGTTTTCCTGTTACAACCTCACCGGCATCTATATTAATAAGTCTTGAGAGTTTATCAACAAGTCCCACTCTTTGATCTCTCAAATCGTTGGCAGTATTTCCATCCAACTCGGAAGTGTATATCTGCTTATTTAACTGCTGTATCCTGGTAGCAAGGGAATTCACTTCGTCCACCTTCAGCTTTATATTATAGTTTATATCGGACTGCATTTTTTCGAGGTGTAGGGCAACTGAATTGAAATATTTTGTAAGTGTCACACCTGTTCCTATAACCAGTTTTCTTGCTGCCATACTGCTGGGATCCTTTGAAAGTTCCTGCATTGCGGAAAAATAGTCATTCATAACCGTATTAAAGCCGCTATCCGAAGGCTCATTCAGCATCTTCTCAATTTCTTCAAGCTGTGTAGTCTTTACATCCCATTCCCCGAGTGAAGCACTTTCACTCCAGTATTTAAAATCAAGATAATCATCATGGACTCTTTCAACCGCAGCCGCGTAAGAACCTGTTCCTACCATTCCCGTACCGTCGTAAACAGACATTGCAGGCAAAGCGCGCTGCACAGACACCTGCCTTGAGAAGTCCGGAGTTGTAACATTATTTATATTGTGATTTACTACATCCAAACCTCTATGGGCCGTATAAAGACCGTTAACTGCAACATTCAATCCAAAAAAAGAAGACCTCATAAAAACTTCCTCCTCGTAAAGCTGACAATTTATTAATATACTTTAAAAAGCTCAAATCAGTTTAGAACCTGGATTGCCGGCTATCTGCCTACCAGCCCCAGCCTGTTTACAATGGAATCATACATCTCGTCAAAAATATTCAGGATTCTTGCCGCAGCATTATATGCAAACTGATATTTCATCATATTAGACATTTCCTCATCCATGGAAACATTCATTATAGAAAGCCTGAAGTTGTCTGCAGAATTTACCAGATTGCTCTGTCCTTCCGCAGCACTATAGGCTTCTTCTCCTTCGTTTCCTATCTTGCCTATTAATGAGCGGTAAAAATCATCCATGTTCTGGATAATGCCTGTAGGCCCGAGCAGAGGATTATTGCGCAAGTTCGCTATGTCTACCGCAACTGTATTGTCGCCTACCGAACCGTTAAATGATGATACTATGTTATTCAGGTTTGTCAGATTGGGGTTTATTTTAATATTACCCATCTGGATAGGATAATAGGGATTTTCCGTTACAAAGAAGTCTTCCCCCGGGTTTCCGTCAAGTGTTATTCCACTCTTGTGCAGGCTGTTTACTTCTCTTACTATAGCGCTTATCAAAAGGTTCAGCCTGTTTCTAATGTCCGGAATTATATTATTGGTATCCGAAACATTACCATAGATACTGTTTCTTATACTCTCGGAAATGCCATCCATAATATCCGAACCCGAAGAAGTATCGCTTTCAACAAATCTATCCCCTGAGCGCTCTGCAAGTATACCTAAATCCGATTTATGAGAACTGTTGGAAACAATCTGCGTACGTACCATTTTTGCCCCAAACCGGTCACTCAAAGCAGCAAGCCCTGTAGTATTCATGCCACTGTCGGTGAAAAGAACAATCTGCTTTGAAGTGTTTCTCCAATTTGTAAGCGCATCGGCATTATTCGCTGCATTCTCTGCATCCTGAAGCGCTGCAACTCCATCGCCGGCTACTCCTGTTCCCGAAAAAGAAATGCTTCCTATATCTGACTTAAACGAAGCGATATCGGGGACATATACCCCTTCCGCATTCAAACTTACCGATTCAAAGGTGGTGGGAGACGTCATACCGGTGTGGTCAAATGTCACAAATCCC
This sequence comes from Bacillota bacterium, assembly GCA_023441845.1. Lineage (GTDB taxonomy): Bacteria > Bacillota > Clostridia > Acetivibrionales > DSM-2933 > JAEZNF01. Next base: position 7,782 of record JAEZNF010000447.1, read on the forward strand.
AGTCTTACGCCTATGCCTCTTCTGGCATACTCCTTCACTATACTGTCTATATTGTTATATAAGTTATCCCTTTGATCTGCAGTGTCATTTGTATTAAATGCAAAAATCAGGTCGACTTTATCATTAGGGCATCCGTTTTCAAAACTGTCCTTAGATCCCATAACTTCGCCCCTTGACTCCATCAGCCCTTTCAGTATCCCGCTTTTAATGGGTACGATTGTTCCGCTTCTTTCAAGGGCAGGTGCCGAGAAAAGGCTGCCTGTCTCATTTGCTACAGTTTTCAGCCTCTCACTTTCTCCTTTATTTACCAGAAAGTATCCTCCTACCGTAATGTCAATCTGCCCGTCCTGCATCTCGTTTACATCGCAGTCGACCAGCTTGGAAAGCCTGTCTATACACAAATTCCTCTCGTCTCTTAAGTCGTTTGCCGTATCACCGGTTGCCTCCATTGAGACTATATTTACATTAAGTTTGGCAATTTTACTTGTAAGTGTATTGACCTCTTCTATACGCAGCTTTATTTCAGAATCCAGGTCATTCTGCATTCTATCGAGCTGATTTCCCAGGTTGTTAATATACTGAACCATGGATTCCGCTCTTTGACGGACAAGAGCTCTGGTTGTAAGGCTATCCGGCTGTTTGGACAACTCCTGCCACGAATCCCAATAGTCATTCATGACACTTTGAAGGCCTTTATTTAAAGGTTCCCCTATTATGGCCTGAATATCGTCAAAGGTTTTTTGCCGGGCTTCCCAATAACCAAGACTCTGACTTTCCTGTCTATACACATTGTCAATCATAGAATGCCTAATTTGCCTGATCTTTTGTATATCAGCCCCAAGACCCACCTGAAACTGAGCTTCCTGTCGGTATGTTGCATCACAAATTATAGCCTGCTGCCTGACATAGCCGGCTGTGTTAACATTAGACAGATTGTGGCCCGTAACAAACAATCCTCTTTCACTGACAAACAAACCTGATCTTGCAATCTCAATACTTGAGAAATTTACACCCACTTATCAACACTCCTTAAGGGGCACACAAAATATTGCTTCCACTTTCCAAGCGGGTCATTCGTGGCATACACCAATGACCTGGCATAATTATAGCGGAAGTAATATTTTAACTGTGCCTGAATATTCTTCGTATTATATCTTTATGTCAAACATACTTTTTGCCTTGGTATCGCTTTTTTCGCCCTCTAACCCATAATTGTTGTCCTGGCTATCGCTGCCTGCAAATAAGTTTAACGAGAAGTTTATATAATCCAAAGAGCTTCTAATAAGCTGGGAATTCATATCGTTAACACTTCCAAGTTCCTTCAGTATATCCCCTAAAGCCATCTGCTTTTCTTTCAGTTTTTCACCTTGATCTCTGCCACAATTCTCAATAAGGAAGCTCAGTGTCAAGCTCTCAGTCTTTTGATTCAGTAATTTGGAAATTTTATTTATAAGGATTTCCCTCTGGTTTTCAACTTTTGACATTTCAAGAATCATGGATTGTTCGGATTTTATTATTTTTTCAAGCTCACTTACCTTTCCCTCAACTATAACTGTTGTTTTGTCTTTAGAGATTTTTAATATCTCTTCATACAATAGTACTTCAAGACCAAGTACCGTAACCAACTCATTAATCAAGCAATCCAAATTTATCCCCTCCATAAAAAATCTGTAATCACCGTAATTTCCCTATATTAAACATATTTGCGGGATAAATGCTTATCCCGCAAATTAAAAACAAACTAATTGTTCTTATTTGTCACTGAGTGGAGCAGCTTTTCAGCTATATCCTTCCCATCGACATTGTAGTTTCCGGATTCGTATTTGTCTTTAAGCTCGCTTACTTTGTCGTTACGGATGTCGGGAACCTCTTTTACCGCCTTCATAATTCTCTGGATATCCTTCGCTCCGTTTGAAATTGATACTACATCTTTCTTTTGATCCACACCTGATGTCTTCCCTGTTTTGCCGATGTTCTTGTTTTTTCCGTAAATCTCGGAAACTCTAGGTACATCGCCCCAGATTCTCATAAAAACCACCTACCTTAATAAATTTTATTATTTTATATATATGTAAATTAAATTTAGTTTTCATTTTAATTAATTTTTATATTTTCCCTTTAAAAATAATGCTTTTTTGTTCTCAATAATAATATCGGCAATTTAAAATTTGAGTTTACACATTTTTATTCTTTGATTAAGGGGCACTTAAAATATTACTTCCACTTTCCAATTGTGGCCTTCGTGGCATCCACAAAAGGGGATAGCACAATTATAGTGGAAGTTATATTATACTTCGCCTAAACTTAGAAAGCTGCCTTCCGTTCATATAGCGGAAGACAGCCTTCACTAATTATTTCCTGCTATCTTTATTTAAAAAGCGCATCTCAATATGTCTCGGTTTAGGATTATTGGAAGTCAATTCACTCATTTGCCGTGCAGTATTTTTCAAATCCTTCGTAAGACCATTTTGACATTCATTGCAATAGCGCCCTGTTCTAATTGGTTTCCCACAGCCTTCACATTCCAGAATAAGATTCGTGTCACCGACAATCTCCAGCCTGCCATCCTTCAAATACCTCGTAATCTTCTCTGCACTAACATCTAGAACTGTAGATACCTCCGTCATGGATGCACCGGGATACTGATAAAGGTATTCCTTGACCCTCCTGAAATCAGCCTCGTCCTGTTCGATACAAACCGGACAAATGGGTGGTCCCCCGATATAAGTATATACCTTACCGCACTTTCTGCAATTTCTTACGTCCGGCATAAAAAGCCCTCCAGTCTAATATTAATATTTTCTTCCCGAAGCAACAACTACAGCTGTTACTTCCAATGCTCCGGCCGATTTTAATACTTTACTGCACTCATCCAATGTGGAACCGGTAGTTAAAACATCGTCAACAAGTAGAATCCTTTTTCCTTCTATTTTTTTAGAACTTGAAACTTTGAAGGCATTCTCCATATTTAACAATCTCTCTTTTTTGGATAATGTACTTTGACTTTCGGTATATTTTACCCTTGATAACAAATAAGAACCTTCTAATATTCCCATTTCCTTACTTAGAACTTTGGAAATTAAAAACGACTGATTGTAGCCCCTTGATCTCTGTTTTTTATAATGGAGCGGTACACTTATAATTATATCAAAATTCGGCTCTCTTGTCATCTTTTTAATTTTGTCGGACAGCAGTAATGCAAAAGTTCTGTAATAAGCTGCCTTATTGAAGAACTTATAGCCTACAATTGCCTGTCTTATAATACCATTATACTCACACAAGCAGATCACCTCATCAAAGTGCTGCCCTGTAAGCGGTCTTATTATTTTACCGTTTAAAAAGGGTATTCTTTCATAGCATGTGCTGCATATTTCAATGCGCTCCCTGATGCTTAATAGACTGCCGCAGAATATACATCTTGGCGGAAACAGCAGATTGATAATTTCTTTTATCATAGGCCTCTCCTTCTTCCCCACATTTTGTAAGTATATTGCAGCCAAACTTAATGAGCTTCTAGTACTTCATAAAATCTTTACTTTAATTAAAGAGTTTACAAATGCACTTCCTCTGTTCTAAGGCCTGCTTTTCTATAACTTTTAGACTTTTACAGGCCACTAAGCATTAAAATCACTGCTAAAACTACGGGATTAATTATAAAGCTCTGCGTTTAGAAACCCGGCAATGCCCTTTCTTAACTTATCGCATAGACCCGAGTACCTAAGTGTTTCCCTTTCATTCTCAACCATCTCATATAGCACCCTGTCCATTCCAACCAGAATTACAAGGTCTTTTGCCCTTGTAATTGCAGTATACAAAAGGTTTCTTGTCAGTAAAATCTGCGGCCCCTGGAATAAAGGTATAATCACCGCCGGAAATTCGCTTCCCTGGCTTTTATGGATAGTTACTGCAAAAGCCGGTTCAAGCTCATCTAATATACTGAAATCGTATTCAACTATTTTCTCATCATCAAACAGCACTACTACTTTTTCTTCTTCATCGTCTATTTCCTGCACTATACCCATATCTCCGTTAAACACGCCGCATCCCCCGGAAGAATAATTATCGCCTTTCTCCCATCTTAAATTGTAATTGTTTTTTATCTGCATAACCCGGTCGCCTTCCCTTAATGTAAAATCCCTGCAGATCTTTTCCTTCTTCCATTTTTCAGGAGGATTCAAGAACTTCTGAAGCTCGATATTCAAATTATTAACTCCCGTAACACCTTTTCTCATAGGTGTGAGAACCTGTATCTGTTTAAGAGGATCATACCCGTATGATGCAGGAAGCCGTTTTGAACAAAGTTGTACTATTGTACCTACTATATCTTCGCCTGATCTGCGGGGCATAAAAAAGAAGTCCTTGTCTTTTATGTTTAAGCGCGGAGCTTCACCCCTGTTTATCCTGTGCGCATTGACTATTATCATGCTCTCTTCGGCCTGCCTGAATATTTCCGTCAGCCTTACCGTTTTTATTACTCCGCTCACTATAATATCCTTCAAAACGCTGCCGGCTCCTACAGACGGCAGTTGATCGACATCTCCGACAAGTACCAGCCTTGTCCCCGGAGACACCGCTTTTAAGAAATGGCTCATCAGAAGCATATCAACCATTGACATCTCATCTATTATAATAACATCTGCATCTACAGGGTTAGCTTCTGTTTTATTAAACAGAAGCTCATTGTCATCCCCGGAAAATCCGATTTCCAATAACCTATGGATTGTTTTAGCCTCATATCCGGTCGCTTCTGTCATACGCTTTGCTGCCCTTCCTGTAGGTGCTGCAAGAGCTACTTCATAGCCCTCCTCTGTCAGAAGCTTTATTATGCATTTTATGATTGTAGTCTTGCCTGTGCCCGGACCGCCTGTTATAACCGTAACCCCGTTTATAAGTGACTCTTTTATGGCCGTTTTTTGGTTCTCTGCCAGTATAATACCCTCTTCAAGCTGTATCCGGTCTATCAAACCGTAATAGTCTTCAAGCCTTTCCTCAAAATTTATACTTGAGAGTTCAATCAGTTTGGTGCATACATTTACTTCTGCATTGTGAAATGCCTTGATATAGACTTTATTACATGTTTCACCTTTTTCCATGTATATCGCCTTATCCAGAAGCAGCTTTACCAGAGCATCTTCAATACCAGGGAGTTCGACCTCCAAAAGCCTTGAAGTATACTCTTTCAGCTTATCATCCGGAAGACACGTGTGCCCGTTCATGGCAGCCTGAGACAGCGCATACTTTATACCGCTGCATATCCTGTATTTTGATGAGGGCTCTAATCCCAGACTTATTGCAAACCTGTCAACGATTTTAAATCCTAAACCTATGGCTTCATCGGTTAACTTGTATGGGTTTTCCTTAATCTCTTCAATAGCCCTGTCTCCGTATTTTTTATAAATCTTTGTTGAGTATGCAGGACTTATT
>JAEZNF010000004.1 GCA_023441845.1 Bacillota bacterium
GGATTTTACCGACAAGGATAAGATCCCGTCATGGGCGGCAGGCTACATAGCTCTGGCTAAAGAAAAAGGCGCTGTATTGGGATTTGATGATAACACCTTCAAGCCCGATAAGGATTGCAGCAGACAAGAAGCGACAACCATTATCCAGAAAGCATTTAAACTGGGTGAGTCGAATAATGAACTTAAGTTTAAAGATGCGAAAGATATATCAAGCTGGGCATACAAGTTTGTAGCTAAATCTTCTGAGTTACAGATTATTAACGGATACCCGGACAACACATTCATGCCTGACAAAAGTATTACCAGGGCTGAAATATTTACCGTATTGTCCAAGTGTTTGAATAAAAAATGATTTGATTAGCTATAAAAAAAGCCTGCAGCGTTTTCAAGCCACTAATAAAGTGCACCCCCCTAATATTCTATTATTTGAGGGTGCACTTTTTTAAACTATCTATTATTTCTTTAACTTTATAATCTTAAAATATTATCTACATTATCTACATTATGCTTTTGCTTTTTTCTTTGAAACTACATCAAAGGCTACTGCTGCTACCAATACAAATCCCTTAACAACCTTCTGCCAGTTTGCATCTACACCCAAAGTGGACATTCCGTTATTCAATACACCCATAAAGATAGCTCCGATAACAGAACCTCCTACAGTACCTGTACCGCCGTAAGCAGATGCACCGCCTATGAAGCAGGAGCCGATGGCATCGAGTTCATATCCGTCGCCAAGGCTCGGCGCGGAGGAATTAAATCTTGCGATACATACCAAAGCTGCGACCGCACACAGGAAGCCCATATTGGTATAGGCAAAAAACATCATCTTCTTGGTGTTAACACCTGAAAGCCTGGTTGCTTTTTCATTGCCTCCCATAGCATAAAGGTATCTGCCTGGAACGGTGTTTTTAGTGAAGTATGCGTACGCCAGTACCACCACTGCAATCAGGATCAGAACAACCGGATATCCTTTATAATTACCTAGCAGGTAAGAAAAGTACATGATAACTGCGCTTATGACGATGAGTTTTGTCAAAAGAACAGGTATACTTTCGACCGTATAGCCTTTTTTTACTTTTTTTGCTCTTGTTGCAATCTCAATTACGATAAATACCGCACATATGACTGCAGCTATACCCATAGTAACGGCAAGTAAAAACGAATTGTTTTCTGTCTTGGGAAGAAAACTTGTGAAATACTTAAGATATGAGTTCGGGTATGGTGCCAGAGTCATTCCGTTGAGGATAACCTGCGCGATACCACGCCAGAGCAACATACCTCCCAGCGTAACAATGAATGGAGGTATTTCTACGTAGGCAATGCAATATGCCTGCACTGCTCCTATTATAGTACCTATCAGGAGACTTATAATAATAGCCAAGAATATGTTCATGTGCATATCAATAATAAGCGTCCCGGCTACAGCTCCAGTGAGTGCCACAACTGAACCTACAGAAAGGTCGATGTTGCCGCCGGTCAGAATGCAAAGCAGCATTCCTGTGGCGAGAATAACAACATAGCTGTTCTGGGAAATAATATTTGAAATATTTTGCGGTTTTAAGAGAGAACCTTTTCCAGCTGCAATAATCAGGATTTGAAAAAGGATTACTACCACGATTAATGCAATAAGCATGGTGTTCTCTTTTAGGAAGCTTTTAACTCTTTGCATATCCATTCTCCATTTTATTATTTTCTCTCATTATGCATGACATGATTACTTCCTGATTAGCCTCTTCTCTAGGTAACTGCGCAATCATCCGACCTTCATGCATTACAAAAATTCGGTCGCTCATACCAAGGATCTCCGTCAGATCAGAACTAATGAGTATAACTGATTTCCCTTCAGCGACCAGCCGGTTTATAATTAAGTAAATTTCATATTTCGCACCTACATCGATACCTCGTGTAGGTTCGTCAAGAATCATGATATCCGGGTCTGCAAACATCCATTTGCCCAGAAGCACCTTTTGCTGGTTCCCGCCGGATAGATTTCCCACGTTTTGCATTACACTCGGACATTTTGTATTCAATTTTTCCTTATATTCTTTAGCTACAATGACTTCCTTGTCTTTGTCAATTATATTACGGCTGCTGACCTTATCCATCTTTGCCATCGAGTTGTTTATACAGATAGAATTGGAGAGAATCAGCCCGTCACCTTTTCGGTCCTCTGTAACATAAGCCAGTTTTGCGTCTATGGCCTGCCTTACAGTATTAAGCCTTACTTCTTTTCCATTGATTTTGAGAATCCCGCTGATTTTGGTACCGTAGCTCTTACCGAATATGCTCTTGGCAAATTCAGTTCTCCCTGAGCCCATGAGGCCACTAATTCCGACAACTTCCCCTTTTCTGACATTGAAATTGACATTATCGCAAACCTTCCGTTCCTGGTATAGCGGATGATATACAGTCCAATCCACAACTTCCATAGTAACTTCGCCGACCTTGGATGTTCTTTTTGGATAACGGTCGGTAATTTCACGGCCTACCATACCTTTTACGATACGGCTTTCATCAATATCGTCCTTACCTTTTACCAGAGTCTCTATAGTGGTCCCATCACGCAGGATGGTAATTTTGTCTGCCACATAAGATATCTCGTTCAGTTTATGGGAAATTATAATTGAAGTTAGCCCCTTCCTTTTGAATTCAAGCAGCAAGTTCAATAGATTTCTGCTGTCGTTTTCGTTTAACGATGCAGTAGGCTCGTCAAGAATCAGCAGCTTAACATTTTTGCCGAGAGCTTTGGCAATTTCAACCAACTGCTGCTTCCCAACACCAATGTCCTTGATCAAGGTATAGCTGTTTTCTTTTAATCCCACAGTTTGTAAAAGCTCCTCGGCTTTTGCATGGGTTTTATTCCAGTCAATGGCATACTTTTTACCGAACTCATTGCCAAGAAACATGTTTTCGGCTATAGTCAAATACGGTACAAGTGCCAATTCCTGATGAATAATAACAATGCCCATCCGTTCACTATCTTTTATAGTTTTAAACTTGCAAATTTCACCATTATAAACAATGTCCCCTTCATAGCTTCCATAAGGGTATATTCCGCTAAGTACATTCATAAGGGTTGATTTCCCTGCCCCGTTTTCACCAACCAGTGCATGAATCTCGCCCTCTTCTACCGTCAGGTTTACATTGTCCAGCGCTTTGACCCCGGGAAAGGCCTTGGTGATTTTCTTCATTTCCAGCAATATATTTGCCACGAAAAATCCTCCCCTTTAGTTCTCTGAACGCATGTCCGTGCTATACGGCAGCCTGCAGGCTGTCTTAAAATAAAAAGCTTGGGGCTTAACCATAAACCCACTCGCCTTTTGCCGATTTTCCTTCGGGAAATGGCCACTAAAAATTGGCAGACGGTTTTCACCGCCCGCCAATGATGTTTATTTTATTTTACTGAACTTCAGATGCCTTATAGTAACCGCTGTCAATCAGCAATTCTTTATAGTTGTCAATTGTTGCTACATCAAGTGGGCAGAGGTAGGAAGGAATAACTGCAACTCCGTTGTTATAGCTTGTTGTGTCGTTTATTTCAGGTTCTGTTCCCTTAAGGATAGCTTCAACCATTGCGAGAACCTTTTCAGCTAAAGCACGGGTATCCTTGAATACCGACATGCTCTGGAGTCCCTGTGATATGTTCTTAACATTTGCTTTGTCACAGTCCTGGCCGGTTATTATAGGCATATTGTCCTTGGTATATCCTGCAGATACAAGCGCATTGGTTACACCCATTGCAGTGGAGTCGTTGGAGCAGCATACTGCATCCAGTTTTGTACCCTTCGGGCTGTAGCCGTTGGAAGTGATGAGG
>JAEZNF010000012.1 GCA_023441845.1 Bacillota bacterium
GAAATACAGTTTAAATATGTGCCCATTGAAACCATTTATATTGACGGCAATGCAGCTTCTCATTTTCACCCTGTCAGAGATTCTGTAAGAATCTATTTAAACATTTTCAAATACAGTCTTTCTTCGCTGCTTTCTGCCACTGCTGACATTTTGCTGTTTACATTATTGGTAAGTATTTTCTTTGAAAAAACAACTTCCGGTGTTTTAGCGGCAACTGTTATAGCTAGGGTCATTTCAGGCTGTGTCAATTTCAGCATTAATAAAAATTGGGTATTTAAAAGTGAAAATTATTATAAGGCAGAAGTTATTAAATATATGACTTTGTTCTGTTGCCAGATGACGCTGAGTTGGTTATTGGTTTCAAGTCTAAAAAGTTTACCGGTTAATATCACTCTTATAAAAATAGTTGTGGATACTACGCTTTTCTTTATCAGTTATTATATACAGAAAAAACATATATTTTATAATCAGCGGAAGGAAGGGAATGACATTGATAAAAAGATTCTTCATAAAACCATTTAGATGGGCAATTGTTTACAGCGTTTTACTCATTAGCTGCTTTGGATATGTTTTATCGGATACTTTTATAATACCAAAGAATATGATTGTTGTTACGGAAAAAGCGAAAATAAGCGCACCTAAAGCAGTATCAGAGCAATCAGAGGCCGTTGCTACCGATAAATCATATGAGGATGACAATATTAAGCTTAGTATAGAAACAATACGAAAGTATGACTCAACGATTTATGTAGCCGATATTCAGGTTTCGGATATCTCATATTTAAAAACTGCTTTTGCTTCAAACACTTACGGCCGAAATATCAAAGCGCCTACGTCTGAAATAGCAGAAGAAAATAAGGCGATATTTGCCATTAACGGTGACTTTTATGGCTTTAGAAATCAAGGATTTGTACTCCGTAATGGTATTGCTTATAGAGATTCGGCCAGAGAAGCCGGAGACGACCAGGCGTTGGTAATTGATGAGAAGGGTAATTTTTCGGTCATTGAAGAAAATAAAGTAGCCCTGGATTCGCTGAGTAATATATGGCAAATAATGTCCTTTGGGCCGGCATTATTGATAGATGGTGATGTTGTTGTAGATAGTAACAGTGAAGTTTCACGGGCAATGAACAGCAACCCGAGGACAGCCATCGGGCAAATATCTCCACTGCATTATATAGTTATTGTTTCAGATGGAAGAACGAATGTCAGCAAGGGGCTATCGCTTTTTGAACTGGCTAACGAGTTTAAAGAAAAAGGCTGTGAAGTAGCGTACAACCTGGACGGCGGAGGATCATCGACGATGTATTTTAACGGTAAAGTGATCAACAATCCTACAGATGGCAGGTCTGTTTCAGAAAGAGAGGTGAGCGATATTGTATACTTTGGGTATTAAGAGAGGAAAAGAGAAATTATTTACAAGAAAAACAGTATTGGTTTATATAATTCTTACGGCAGCAGCAATACTTGTGAATCGTATATACGCATATTTCGGACACGGTGTTCATTCTTTCAAGATGACATATATGTTCTTATATCCACTGATTGGAGGTGCGATGTATTATTTGGCTATTGGGTCAGTGTTTCCAAGGTTGAACCGATTATGGGGATATCGCCTTTTCTATAATATGCATAATGCCGGGATTGCTACATTGACTGTAGGCAGCTTTCTTAATGGGATTCTTGAAATAGCAGGAACCGGTTCGGAGTATGTAAAGTGGTTTTACCTGATTGGTTGGTTATTCGTTGGAAGCGGACTGATACTGCTGATCTCATCAAGATTAAGGTTGGGATATACAAACTCAAACATTAAAGTATCTACAAATGGGACATATAAAGATTAAGCAAATACCCACTGTTCCCTTATTATGGAACTGCACGGTTTTCTCGAACCCTTATAGCGGAAAGACTAAAGACAGATTCTAACACCCCAAAATTTGTCTTTAGTCTTTATTAGCGTAGCGCTGGTTATAATAAACCTACGCTATTTTTTTTCTGCTCAACTTATGGGGCCATACGTGCTGAAAAAGAACCGGAAGTAATATTTTAAGTCCTATTTAGCTATAGCTAAGGCCTGCAATTCACCATGCTCTTTAAGGATTTTTGTGAACGGCAATACTTTCTATACTGCAATGGGTTAATTCTATAAGGTCTGAAGGAGCTAACTCAATCTGATGGCCTATTTTTCCGGCGCTCACAATGATGGTGTCCAAAACTTCGCAGGAACTATCAATAACAGTCCTGTAATTCTTTTTCATTCCTACAGGAGAACAACCTCCACGGATGTATCCGGTAACCTTGTTTATGTCTGAAACCTTAATCATTTCAACGGCTTTTTCTCCTATAGACCTTGCAGCGGCTTTTAAATCAAGTTCATCCGCAACAGGAATAACAAAAACGTAGTATTCTCTGCTTGTTCCCTTCGTTACAAGTGTTTTATATACACGTTCAACAGGCTGTCCCATTTTGGTTGCAACTGAAACGCCGTCAATCAAGCCGTCGCTGTGATCATATGTATATGTACTATAATTAATTTGTGCCTTATCCAGAATCCTCATTGCATTTGTCTTTATCTTCTCCATGTTATCACTACTTCCCATGATTTTTTTAGCGCCAGGAAAAAACTGAAATAAAACTTCCTGATTCCAATTGAAATATCCCGGAGTGATAAGCCGATATCGGTTATGTTTTAAGCGTTTATACATCATTATATTTATTTGCTACGATAAAATCAACATGCATATTCATAATCTCAATGAACCGGGGGTCCTCGGAATAATCATTCTTGTTCACTATTCATTGATAGTTACCGTGTTTGATGAATCGGGACGGTTATGGTATTATTAGATTCTGTTAAGACTTAAGGGGCAGTACAAATGCGATACTGCGGAGTTTATAAAGGAATGACAAGTGTAAGAACTTTTTAAGATGGGGATGATTTAATTCTATGAATAAAGGTTTTGAAAAAGTGATCTTAAGATCAACACATTCAAGAGAATTATATGAAATTGAAGAAGTACAGGATCTTTGGGACGGGTATGGGAAAATACTGCGCTATGGACTTACCGGTTCGGATAATAAAAGAGTGGTGGTTAAGAACGTATGTCTGCCTGAACGTGCCTTAAAGTCCCGCGGCGGGGGTATCTCATATCAGAGGAAGCTGAAGTCTTATAAAATAGAAATGGCTTTTTATGAAAACTGGAGCAGAAGATGCGGGAATGACTGCAGAGTACCTGCATGGTATGCCCTCGAATGGCAAAACAATGAATTTCTAATGGTCTTTGAAGACCTCGATACTGCCGGCTTCAATAAAAGAAGAAGGAGCGCGACATGGAACGATATGCAGTTGTGCCTGAAATGGCTGGCAAATTTTCATGCAGAATTTATGGGTGAAAAACCGGAGAAATTATGGGCTCAGGGTACATACTGGCATTTGGAAACACGCCCCGATGAATTGAAAAACATGAAGGATACCGCATTAAAGGGTGCGGCTAAAGCTA
>JAEZNF010000179.1 GCA_023441845.1 Bacillota bacterium
GTACAGAGGCAGTGCAGACGCCATGTACAACAATTTATCCTTTATTAAAAGAAGTAATGAGGATTATGTTGTTATTGCCCAGGGTAATGGAATATTCAAGATGCAAATGGATGAAATGCTGGAATTTCACATAGAGACCAATGCAGATATTACCCTCGCATACAGAAAAATGTATGATCACAGTCCGGAGGATCTTTCGAGGCTGGGAATTATTCAGATCGACAAGTATAACCGGGTGACCGACCTGCAGGAGAAACCGCTGAACCCACATTCCGATTTAGGCTCCATCGGCATATATATCATAAAGAGGACATTGCTTATTTCACTGCTGGAAGAATGCATTGCACATGGTGAATATGATCTTGTTAAGGATATATTGATCAAGAAACTTGATAAGCTGGATGTGTTTGGTTATGAGTTTAAAGGCTATTGGCGCAATATCAGTTCTGTCCGTAACTATTACAAATGCAGCATGGACATGTTGAATCCGGAAATCAGGCAAGAACTCTTTAAAGACAACGGAAAAATTTACACAAAGGTTAAGGATGAAGCTCCGGCCAAGTATAATGAGGAAGCGGAGGTTAGAAATTCTATTGTAGCCGATGGCTGTTTTATTGAAGGTACCGTTGAGAATAGTGTTTTATTCAGAGGGGTTATGGTTGCAAAGAATGCGGTTATCAAGAATAGCATTGTGATGCAGGGGGCAGTAATAGAACAGGATGCAGCAATCGAGTATGCTATCCTGGATAAAAACGTTATCATGACGAAAGGCAAATACCTGAAGGGTGAATCGGGTTGGCCTATTGTTGTTGGGAAAAATGCTGTCGTATAACTCTCGCTGTTAAATGGAATGATTGCATAAAAGAAGAAGATGCCAATGGTGATCAAGGATGAGATTCTTAAGAAGCTGAATAGCTAAATCCTTCATTTATTTGTACTGCTAATGACTTTAAAACATGCAAAAATCTATTAAAATTACTAATAATAAGCCAATAAAGCCCATTTCAATATTGTAATGGGTTTTATTTTGTAATATTATATTGAATAATACTTCAGCGGCTGCTTTTTGACGAGCCCACATCGACACTTGACCCTGAGCTTTTGGGAGAGGTGCTGGAGGTTATGAAGGATCTGGCTCGAACAGGTATGACGATGCTGGTGGTTACTCATGAAATGGGATTTGTGTAAGAAGTAGGCAGCAGGGTTATTTTTATGGATAATGGCGAGATAAAAGAAGAGGGCAAGCCGGAAGATATATTCTCCAACCCCCGGAATGAAAGGACAAGAGCATTCTTGAATAAGGTTCTCTAAATCAATGTCAAAAAAAATCAGAGCGGATATTATTTTGTTGGTGATCACCATTGTCTGGGGTGCCTCCTTCCCGTTGATGAAGATAGTGCTGGAGTATATCCCGGCCTATGCATTTCTTACCATGCGGTTCATTTTTGCCGCGGTCGTACTTATTGTATTGTTCCATAAAAACCTCAGGAAAATGAACCGCCGGGTGTTGTTGTACGGATGTATTATAGGCGCATTCATGTTTGGCGGCATGGCGTTTCAGGTTATTGGACTTTACACCACGTCAGCTTCAAATTCAGGCTTTATAACTGGCCTGAATGTTGTAATAGTACCATTGATCGCGGCTGCTTTGTTAAAAAAGAGGCCCGACAGAGCTTCTCTTTTTGGCGTCTTAACTGCGTTTATCGGATTGTTTTTCCTGTCAGGAGGGTTAAGCTTCAGCTTTAATTACGGTGATTTTCTAACCTTTTTATGTGCCATTTGCTGGGCTTTTCAAATCATATTTATTGATAAATTTACGCAGACGGAAGACGCGCCTTTGTTGGCGATCATACAGATCGCATTTGTCGGTGTCGCAAGCTCGGCCTTCTGGCTGACTGCCGATGGGGGAAAACCGTTGGAAATAAACAGTACTGTGATTGGTATACTGCTTTTTACAGGAGTACTTGGTACAGCGCTGGCGTTTGGCGGACAGACTATAGCACAGAAGGATACGACTCCTACCCATACGGCTCTGATTCTTACTGCGGAGCCTGTTTTTGCAGCGATATTTGCAATGGTCATACCCAATTCGCAGGGAGTAACAGAAATGCCAACGCTGACAAAAGCAATCGGCTGTTTATTGATCCTTTTCGGCATGCTGATATCTGAACTGAAGCTGGGTCAGCGGAGGCAGGACCGCACTGCAGAAAGAGAGATAGGTCATGTGTAAACAAAGCGGCGGGTATTGCCGTATAATAGATTTGAACAACGTCACAGTCCCCCACGACGTTGTTCAAACGCCACGTTTGGGTGTGGCGCACGAAGTGTAGCGAAGGGCGAATTCATTTTGTCCGCAGCGAGGGGGTATGGGTGCTTGCTCACATTGGAAATTGAATAACATTATCAGGCAAGAGTGGGAGGTACAAAACTATGATGTTCAGTGGAATGGCGTTTGGCGGGTTATTTTTTATTTTCTTCATACTGGTTATCGGAATAATCCTGTTCACGATTATAAAAGGAATCGCACAATGGGGCTATAATAACCAACAGCCGGTGCTGTCCGTTACTGCAAGGGTCACAGGCAAAAGAGCCAATACAAGCCATCACAACCATATGGCAAATGACCATATGCATCACTCTT
>JAEZNF010000228.1 GCA_023441845.1 Bacillota bacterium
TGTCAGGCTTATGGAGGATCATGCTGCGACTTAAACAATAAATCAAAAAAAGGATGCCTTTATGGCTCAAAAAGAACGTTTTCACAAAGCCAGGGCTGCCAGCTGAATCTCAGCCTTGCAATATTAAACACAATCAGAGATTCCGTTATCATAGTACACAGCCCTATTGGCTGCGGCGGCGGACTTGTGGCAAATGCCGGCGTTTCGAAAAACTTCCAGAAGCTAAGGGACTCAAAGGCTTTTGGACTTCGCTGGATAAATACAAACCTGGATGAAAGCGACGTTGTAAACGGTGGAGAGCAAAAGCTAAAGGAAGCAGTGCTTCATGCCGATAAGGAGTACCGTCCCAGTGCAATCATTGTAATGAACAGCTGTGTACCTGCACTGATAGGTGACGACATTGACAGCCTTTTAGATGAGCTTCAGAATCAGGTTGCAGCAAAAATAGTGCCTATTCATTGCGAGGGCTTTAAGACTAAAATAATGGCTACAGCTTACGATGCAGTCTATCATGGAATACTGAGAAATTTGGTGGACCAAAATGGAGATAGCCGGAATGATGAAATTGTAGTTGATGAATTTGAGGAATTGAAGAAAAAATATCGTATAAGCCGCACCGTAAACCTTTTAAATGTCTCTTCAATGAGCCGTATTGATGAAGTTGAACTGGTAAGACTTCTAAAGGCACTGGATTTAAACGTAAGAATCCTTCCCTGTTATGCACATCCTGATGATTTTGAGGACTCTTATGAGGCAGCTTTAAATGTAAGTATTTGCGCTACTCATGATGATTATTTTGTAGAGCATTTAAAATCCAGGTACAATATTCCTTTTGTATTAAGAACCATACCTATTGGAATTTCCAACACCAATAAGTGGCTTCTTGATATAGCCAGGTTCTTTGGGATAGAGGAACAAGCCCAAAAGCTCATCGAGAAAGAAACAGGAGAATTGGAAAAGGTTTTGGAGCCATATAGGAAAGAGCTTAAAGGGAAAACCGCATTTATTACAGGCGGTGAGATAAGGATAATTACCACTGCGGAGCTTCTTAACAGCCTCGGATTGGAAATATTGGGACTTAGAGGGTTCCACTTTGATGTTTACGGTGAAAAGCTTCTGGAAGAATATCTGGCAGAGGTTCCGGACAGTGAGAAAACTATTATAAATATAGGTACGGGCCAGCCGTTTGAACAGGCAAACCTTTTGGCAAATTATAAGCCTGATGTGTATGTCGGTCATCCGGGAGGTAACGGATGGGCTTCAAAGCAAGGGATTCCTGTATTTCCGCTGTTTGGACAGCAGTATGATTATATGGGATATTTAGGAGTATTTGAGGTTGCAAGAAGGCTTGCAAGGACACTCAGGAATACCAGTTATAGTAAAAATATATCAAAACACGCAGAGCTGCCATATCGCAAGGACTGGTATTCACAGGACCCGTTTTCATATATAGATGAGAATATTCCGGAGAATATAGCACTGTAAAATAACATGAAGGAGGTTGATTCCATGACAGATGCAATACAAATATACGAAAAGGCTTTGAAAGAAAAAGGTAAAATCGAAATAAAAGGCATAAGCCGTGTATATAATATCCGAAGAAACAACAGCCAGGAAAAGAGTGAGTTTCTGGCTATACAAGATGTAAACCTCACAATAGAAAAAGGAGAGTTTATTTCAATAGTAGGTCCGAGCGGATGCGGCAAGTCAACTTTGCTTGATATTATAGCAGGACTTGCCAAACCGAATGCAGGTGAAATATATATTGATAATAAATTAATTACCGGACCGGCTTTGGATAGAGGGATCGTTCTTCAGGGATATGCATTGTTCCCATGGAGAACAGTGAGACAAAACGTTGAATTCGGCCTTGAAATAAAAGGTGTTCCCAAATCTCAAAGAAAAGGTATAAGTCAGGAGTTCATTGAGCTGGTCGGACTGAAAGACTTTGAAGACAGGTATCCGTATGAGCTTTCAGGCGGTATGAAACAAAGGGTGGCTATTGCAAGGGCACTTGCATATGATCCTGAGGTTTTACTTATGGATGAGCCGTTTGCAGCTGTTGATGCTCAGACAAGAGAAACTTTACAGGATGAGCTTTTGCGTATATGGGAAGAAACACATAAGACAGTTATTTTTGTAACACACAGTATAGAGGAGGCGGTACTATTAGCTGACAGGGTTGCTATAATGTCAGTAAATCCCGGAACGATAAGGGAAGTAGTAAAAATTAATCTTCCGAGACCCAGGCGTGCAGGGGATGTACGGACATCGGCCGACTTCACCTGGACAACTCACAAGGTTTGGGAACTGCTGCATTATGGTGAGGTTGAAGAACGGAAGATAGCAGAGTCAAATATAAATTTGGCTGACGAGATTTCATCTTCGGCAGCTTTGTAAATAAAAGTAAAGATTAAATAATAGAAGACAGGGGGAAATCAATATGAGCAAGTGCTGCAAGGCAAAACATACGGAGGACTTGGAGAAAGTAAAAGCTTATATCAAAAACACAAAATTTGCAACTTTGGGATATGTATCAACTGAGGGGATTCCGGCTTTAAGAGCCATGGGTTCTTTTAATGTTGATGGTTTGAATCTTTATTTTTCATCATCAAAAACTGCTTCAAAAGTATCCAGTATAGCTGCAAATCCAACGATAAGCTTTCTGTTTCAGCATGAGGGGCAGGAATTAGCTACATTTAAAAATATTACATATGTAGGAAAAGCTAAAGAAATAAAAAGTGAAACCGAGTACAATGATGCTGTCAGGATTTTAAGCGAGAAAAGTGAAAGGTTCAAGGAACGGGCTGAAAAAGGTCAGCTGGGAGAAACTGCTTTATTTAAGGTTGTTCCGGAGAGTATAAAATATCTTGATTATACAAACGGCATAGGACCGGATGCTGTA
>JAEZNF010000230.1 GCA_023441845.1 Bacillota bacterium
TATCAAAAATTTTTCAACGAAATTACGTAGGCTCCAAGGTTCTATTTTGGGGTTTGGACTGTTTTTATAGCCAATGAAAAAGTCACCTTTCATCCCCGGAATTATAAAAGGTGACATGCCAATTAGCTTTGCGTATTGATATTCAAAGCCTGATAAACTAAATTCTATATAATTTTTTTCACTAATTGTAAAGAACATATGTTCTTTGTAGTTTTTATGAAGAAATGTCCCCTCTTTCAGATGACGGAAAGGTATTGCCCATGAGGATTTACACAAGGTATTCGAGCCGTTTTTCACCACTAAGAGGGGCAAAGGCGGAACAGGGCTGGGACTTAATATTGTCTACAACCTGGTAACACAAAAGTATGGCGGAAGCATAGTTTGTGAAAGCCTACCCGGAAAAGGTACTGTCTTTAAAATTAAAATACCGGTATAGCAGCTGTTTGTTTTTATAAAACTGTTTAATCAGCTTAAATTATAGATTTTCAAGTTCTTTAACACAACATCTTCGCTAATTGCAGAAATCTTTACGGATTCTATGCATTCTCGGGGAAAAATTAGTGATGACATGGTTACCATACCTTCGTCAACAAAAACTTCAATGGCATTCATGTCTACAAAAATATTCAGTCTTATGTATTCTTTGACCTGTATTAAACGGGCATGAAAAATGTCCTTAAAATAATGGCTGAAACCGACGTTTCCGGATTTGGATCTGTCCAGAATAATCTCTTCATTTTCACCATCTACGCTTATTACCACTGTTTCATCGTTACCGAAAGAGATTTCCATACCAAAACCGGCAGCCTGGTCATATTGGACTTCTGCTGAAATTTCAACAGCTATTACGCTGCTGTCCAATTGATAGGATCTATATGAGTCTATTACAATGTTGTCCTCACAAACGGCGTCTTTTCTCAGGTTGGCCACTTCCCTGACAGGCTTTTGGATAAGAAATAATTCATCCGAGAATTTTTTTAGCGAAAGTTCTCTCGGTAGTGACATCATTCCCCTGAAACCATGGGCAGGGGTTTTATTTGCATACAGCCAGTTATTCATCCACCCCATCCAGATGTGCCTGTTTTGTTTTTCAAAGGTATCGGACCATGTCTGAGCGGCATAAAAGTCCTGGGAATAGTCAATCCATTTATGACTGCCTCCGGGATCATCTCTTATAAAGGATTTGCCGTCGAACTCACCAATATAATACATCCCTCCTGAACCACCGGCTAAAGCACCGTTTCCAATATCAATCTTCAATACCCACTTTTTATCTGCTTCATTACCGTCTATACCCGGCGAAAACAGATCGGGGCATTCCCAGGGGCCTTCAAATACGGCATTATCGTCTTTGAATTCACTCTCAAAATCCCATGATATCAGATTGACGGAAGAATAAAAGCATATACTGCTGCCGCATGCAATAACGGCAATCCATTTTTTTGAGGGATCATGATAAAAAACCTTGGGATCCCTGAAATCCTTTTTACCCGGATTGTCAATTACGGGATTATTTTTGTATTTTGTCCAGCTGCGCCCGTTATCGGTACTATACGCAATGCTCTGTACTTCTTTTTGGGGACCGTGATGGGTAAAAACTGCAACCAGACCCGAGCCGCCGTTAAAAAATCCCGTTGAATCATTCCGGTCTACCACCACACTTCCTGAAAATATGGTGCCCAGCGGGTCGGGATAAAGAGCAACGGGCAAATGTTCCCAATGCATCAGATCAACACTTACAGCATGTCCCCAGTGCATGGGCCCCCAAACAATATCACAGGGATTATACTGATAAAACAAATGGTACTCTCCCCTGTAATAAACCAAACCGTTGGGGTCGTTCATCCAGTTTTTTTCCGGGGAGAAATGAAATGTATTCCGGTGCATTAGTACTACCTCCAGCAATAGAAATATTTACGCTTTAAGCTTCTCTATAACACGCTTAACCTCGTCAGAGGCCTTTATAATTCCATAAACCTTTACCGACTCTATTGTTTGCTCAACAAGCTCAGGCGAAACGTTTTTGCTGATGCTTAACATGCCCACCATTTTTATTTTAATCTTTTTTCCCGACAACCTTACTTCTTCCAAATCCCTTTCGTTTAAAACAAACACACCTGTTCCTGTAAAACCGCCTCCTATGAGGTTTGCAGTTGAAAGCTCCCTGTCTAATTGCTTCAGCTCATCATCCAACTTTTTAAACTCATCCTGTATCACATCTACTCCAAAAAGGCTTGACGATTTGATACCGTTTATGTCCTTTGCGTGTGTGGATAAATGATTCCGAATTGCTGTACGGATAAAGTCGGTGCGGTTGGAATAAAAACCTTGATCTACCAATAGATCTATTTGACCCAAATCAACTGCTCCAAGATTAATGGTTATTTTTTCAGTCTCCATATGTTATCCTCCATTCAACATCCATATACCATCCACATACCATCTATATATATGATAGCGCACAAATTAAAAGATGTAAATACTTTCCGTTATTTTTATGCAGGAGTCCCGGAACCGTACATAAAGGAGTAGGAGCTGTTGCACTACTAAATTGGTGCATCCCCCCACTTTATTTAAACAAATTATAATATTAATAAAATTATTTATACACATAAAACATTTAAAGGGGCAAATCTTGAGGCTGTTGCCCCTTTAAATATTCCCGGAAGAAAGCATCAAACCGTTCGTAATGTATTAAATACCGTTCTGGTCGTTTCACTGCGCGATGAAACAATGAAAAAAATATGTTACGTTCTACCCGCTTTTAGATTAATGACGATAACTTCAGGCCTGTTAAAAAGCCTTATGGGAATTGAACTGTTGCCAAGGCCGCTGCTGACTATGAAATCTGTCCCATTGACATTGTATTTGCCCTTGTAATACTGCGGGAAAAAGCCTTGTCCCGGTGCATATACCCCTCCGGCAAAAGGCAATATAAACTGGCCGCCGTGTGTATGTCCCGATAATACAAGATTGACATTGCGGTCCTTATATTCATTGATATTTTCAGAATAATGCGACAGCAGTATCTTGTAGGCTTCTCTCTTTTCGAATTCATTTAAGCTGTTTAAAAATACATTCCTTTTGACACCTGTCTCATCCATACCCAAAATACTTATTCTATTTCCCTTAACTTCAATATCTTTTATTTCGCATCTTAATACATTTACATTTAATTGACTTAATGCTTTAAAAATCTGCTCACTTTTACCCGACCGGAATTCATGGTTACCGGGAATGTAATATAAAGGGCGGTAGGCTTGCAGTTCCTTTAATGTATTTATGGATGATGTGATATTCTTATCTGACCTGTCGATTAAATCTCCTGTAAATACTATAATGTCAGGATTCTGCTCTTTGATTAATCCAATAAGGCGTTTGTTGTCCTTGCCGAAGAGCTTTCCATGAAGGTCTGTTATGTGGACAATCCTCGTATTGTTTTGTATTTTGGCCGATTCTACATCAATTGAAGTTACTTTTATCCAATTATTCTGGGCATATAAAAATACTGTCAGGAGAATAACAGATATAAGAATTATTAGTTTTCGTTTGTGTCTTGACATGTTTCCTCCGTACTATTTTAAAAAAATCTTTTTAACTTTCAGTGCTTATTCCCCTTTGGTTTCAATGAATGAATTAAATTTCCGGATATACAGGCTTTTAAAGAAAGCGTTTTTAAGCCGGTATTCTCAAAGAATATTTCCAACAGGTCGCTTTTAGGGTTTATAAAGCGTATGCTTCCCATACCGAATTTTCTGTGTGCAACAGGCATTCCGAGAAACAAATCCTTCTCTGATACCGGGCCCCCATCGGTATATCCGTTAAAATCCACTTCCCACCTGCTGTTATCGGATTTTATGGCCGGCCTTTTATATACAGCCAAAAACTGCTCAATAAAACGTGAAGGTTTAACTTTTTTCCCGTCCAGCATTTTTGCCGACAAGAGTTCAAGGTGATACCTTGCACGGGTAGCCCCTACGTAAAAAAGGCGAACCTCCTCTTCCATAAGAGTCCTGTCCAAATTGAATTCACTTATACTGCCTGCCGATGGAAATTGTCCTTCAAAAAGGTCTAAAATAAATACTTTATCAAATTCCAACCCTTTGCTTGAATGGATAGTTGAAAGTGTTACGGCATTTTTCCCTTTATTGAACGTGGCATTATTCATGATTTGTTGAAGCTCATAAAGCCTGTTTTTAAAATCATGAATGCTTTCCGCTTTTCCTGCTATACTCTTGAGCCCGCTAATAATCTGCATCAACCCGTCAGTAGTTTCACTCTCATTACTGCTCTGCTTTTTCAAATATTCCCCATAGCCTATAACCTTGACAAT